>NZ_JBFHFD010000720.1:0-4223 GCF_041583735.1 Novipirellula sp. | reverse complement strand
GGGCGTGTTCGAAAAACCACCGATGGACGCGGGCACCAAAGCAGTCGCGCAAGCGGTAGCCGACAGCGATTCAACCAGCATCATCGGAGGCGGTGATAGCGCAGCTGCGGTCGATCAACTTGGCTTCGCTGACCAGGTCAGCCACGTCAGCACCGGTGGCGGCGCAAGCCTAGCGATGCTCGAGGGCGAACGCTTCGCCGCCGTCGATTTGCTCGACGAAGCGTAAGCAAGAGAAAAAGAGGGGGGAGACACGGAGAGGGGGAGATGAGGAGAAGGAAACGGCAAAGCTAAATCTCCCCCACTCTCGCTTCCCACCCGCACTCCATACTCCTCACTCCTCCGCCTGGGACTTGGCATGACTGCTGAAGACGAACGCTTGACTCAGTCTCAACGACGCCAGCAGAATTGGCATCGTTGGGGGCCATATCTGTCCGAGCGGCAATGGGGAACCGTTCGCGAGGATTACAGCGAAGGAGGCGATGCGACGTGGAGTTACTTTCCTCACGATCATGCCCGCAGCCGGGCTTATCGCTGGGGCGAAGACGGACTGCTGGGCGTTTGTGACCGCCAGTGCCGGCTGTGCTTTTCCGTCGGATTGTGGAACGGACGCGATCCGATTCTGAAAGAGCGATTGTTCGGGGTCACCGGTCCCGAAGGCAATCATGGCGAAGACGTCAAAGAGTGCTATTACTATCTCGATAGCACGCCGACGCACAGCTACATGAAGGCGCTGTATAAATACCCGCAAAGTCGCTTTCCGTACGAGGAATTGGTTGACGTTTCGCGGGCACGCAGCCGCATGGATGACGAATACGAGCTGACCGATACTGCGGCCTTTGCCGATTCACGTTATTTTGACGTCGTTGCTGAATACGCCAAGAATGATCCCAACGATCTGCTGATCCGTTTGACGATCACCAATCGCGGTCCGCAAGCCGCAGTGCTACATGCGCTGCCCCAGCTCTTTTTTCGTAACACATGGACGTGGCAGTGTACCGACGAAGGTTGTACGACGCGTCCGTCGATGCGGTTGTCCGGCAACGTCGTGCAAACCAATCACGAATCGCTTGATCGATTCTGGTTCGCATGTGATGCGATGGATGACTCGGGCGATTGGGTTTGGTTATTTACCGACAATGAAACCAACAAGGTTCGCCATCCCAATCTGCCAAGCGAAAGTGAGTTCTATAAAGACGGGCTCAATGACTTTGTCGTCCTCGGCGATACCAAAGCGGTCAACCCCGAGCAGCGTGGCACCAAGGTGGGAGCGTACGGGTTGTTGATGTTGCCAGCGGGCGGATCGCGAGAGATCCGTTTGCGTTTGGCCCACGTCGATTCGCCGATCATCAAAGACACCGCGGGCGGCGATGCCAAGTCGTTTTCAAGCGTCGCGTTTGGCGATTCGTTTGATGCGTGCTTCCAACAACGCATTGATGAGGCGGATGAGTTTTACGCTTCCCGCATCCCCGCATCGTTGAGCGACGATCGCAATCGGATCATGCGGCAATCCTACGCCGGATTGCTGTGGACGAAACAGTTCTACCACTACGTGGTTAACACTTGGTTGGACGGTGACCCAAACGGCGTGAAAGCGACGGAGCTGCGGAAGCTGGGCCGCAACAGCGATTGGCGTCACTTGTTCAATCGCGACGTGATCTCGATGCCCGACAAATGGGAATATCCCTGGTACGCCGCCTGGGACTTGGCGTTTCATATGGTACCGATGGCGCATTTGGATACCCACTTTGCCAAAGAACAGATGATTCTGTTTTTGCGTGAGTGGTACATGCACCCCAGTGGCCAAATTCCCGCGTACGAATGGCAACTGGGTGACGTCAATCCGCCCGTGCATGCTTGGGGCGTTTGGCAAGTCTACAAGGCGTCCGGACCGCCCCAGAAACGTGACAAAGAATTTCTGGCTCGCGCGTTTCAGAAGTTGTTGATCAATTTCACTTGGTGGGTGAACCGCAAAGACCCGCGAGGCAAGAATATCTTTGCCGGCGGATTTCTGGGGCTTGATAACATCGGAGTTTTTGATCGCAGTAAACCGCTTCCGCAAGGGCACCTTGAACAAGCCGATGGCACCGCGTGGATGGCTTTCTATTGTGGCACGATGCTGCGGATGGCCATTGAATTGGCCGAAGACGAAATCGCCTACGGCGACATGGCCAGCAAGTTCTTTGAGCACTATGTGGCGATTGCCGAAGCGATGAACTCGATGGACGGCAGCGGGCTTTGGGATAACGACGACGGTTTCTACTACGACCATCTGTATGTTGACGGCAAATCGATTCCAATCCGCGTTCGCTCGCTCGTCGGATTGCTGCCGCTGTTGACCGGGGTGATCCTCGAAGAACCGATCATCGAAAAGTTGCCCGGTTTCAAACGCCGGATGAATTGGTTCTTGAGGAATCGCAGCGACCTCAGTCAGCATATGACTTACATGGAACGCGAGGATGCCAACCTTGGAAAGCCTTGCAACCGTCTGCTGGCGATTCCTTCGGGCGATCGTTTTCGTCATTTGATTTCGGTGATGCTGGATGAAAACGAATTTTTGTCACCCTTTGGAATTCGCAGTCTGTCCGCCGCCCATCGCGATCAACCCTTTGTTTTTGATTTTGGCGGACAGCATCACGAGGTTCGTTATTTGCCAGGCGAAAGCGATAGCGGCATGTTTGGTGGAAACAGCAATTGGCGAGGCCCGATCTGGTTCCCCACCAACTTCCTGCTGATCCAAGCACTCAAACGCTACTACGTGTTCTACGGCGATGATTTTAAAGTCGAATGTCCCACCGGCAGCGGCGTGATGATGACGTTGATGGAAGTCGCTCGTGAACTAGAGCGACGGCTGATCTCGATCTTCGAGGTCGACAAGGACGGAGCGCGACCCTCCCATGGCAAGGTCAGCCAATATGCGGACGATCCCGCCTGGAAAGACCTCGTGCTGTTCTACGAGTACTTCCACGCCGACGAGGGAACCGGTTTGGGGGCCAGTCACCAAACCGGATGGACCGCACTGATCGCCACGATCCTAAGAAGCCATGGCGCCGTAGCACGCTAATGTCGCCGGTCGCTCGAGATGTCGATTTGATTACCGAAGAACTTTGAATTGAACGTAGCCTAGGCTTCCAGCCTGGGTTTGCTGTGATTCCCAGGCTGGAAGCCTAGGTTACGTGAGGTCACGGTGGACCCTCTTGCGGTTACGCCGTTTCACCCATCACGGTGATCACGACGTTGCGGCCACCCGCATGGTCGCGGTGCTCGCACAGATAGATGCCTTGCCAAATACCGACCTCTAGCCGGCCATCGGTAATAGGGATCATCACGCTTGCGCCCATCATCGAAGCTTTGACGTGGGCCGGCATATCATCAGGCCCTTCGATCGTGTGAATGTAAGGCAACGATTCAGGTACCGCGTGGTTCATCGCGGTTTCAAAATCGACCCGCACATCGGGGTCGGCATTCTCGTTGATCGTCAGCGATGCACTGGTGTGTTGGATGAATACTTGCATCCAGCCCACCTTCATCGTGCTCAGTTCGGGGACCGCATCGACGACCTTATCGGTGATTAAATGGAAGCCTCGGCTCATGGCGGGAAGCCGCAGTTTTTTTTGAATCCACATGGTGATGACTCAGCGAGTGCAAAAGGGCAGTGAGAAATGTCGAGAACTGAAAATATATTTCTGAATTATTTTTGCTTCAAAAACGAAGCAGAGGTTGACTGGGGGCTAAATCATCCCCAAAAGACATCCTGGCATGCCAACGGAGTTCGAAAAAGCGTCAGTCAAGGATGAAGTCTCCTTCACCCTATGGCAATGTGAGAGTATCCCCCCTTGACAAAGTTCGTGTGTTGCATGGGGGGGATTCATTAGTCCATTGGGTTGCGGTGAGTTTTGCGGTAATTACGAAAGGAGGGTGGAATGCCAACCATCCATTTCGTGTGTGAGTTCACGCAGGCTGCTTTCATAGTTAACACAATTTTCTTGACACTGAGGTATTCGCGTCAATAATCTCCTCGTGCAAACAGCTGTAGCCATTTGGATTCACGGCCGAATCAGACAACGAATTAGACAGCAGAACATTTGTAGGAATAGATGTTTTGCTCATGGAGTAGAAAACGAACAATGAGTCATTGCAAGAACGTATTTGAAGCCATCTTGCGTTATGGGCACGACGAAGACTTCGTCCCGAACAAGGACGACAATTTTGAACCGACCGACGCC
>NZ_JBFHFD010000719.1:0-4233 GCF_041583735.1 Novipirellula sp. | reverse complement strand
GGAGCGGTTCGGGTTGCGAGACTAGCCGTTCTTTTTAGCAAAGTCGGTCATGAATTTGGCCAAGGTTTCGGCGCCTTCGATCGGCATCGCGTTGTAAACGCTCGCTCGAATCCCACCGACGCTGCGGTGACCTTTCAAGCTGGCCAAGTCATGGGTTTGGGCTTCGCTGACGAACTTTTTCAGCAGTTCATCGCTGGGCAAGTTGAACGTGACGTTCATCTTCGAGCGACAGCAATCGACCGCATGACCTTGATAGAATTCGCTGTGCGAATCGATCACATCGTAGAGCATTTGCGATTTTTGCTCGTTCAGTTTTGCCATCGCATCGAGGCCACCGATGTCGTTGGCCAACCAGCGTGCGACTTTGCCCAGTGCGTAAATGGCAAACGTCGGCGGGGTGTTCCATTCGGAATCGGCTTCGGCGTGGTTCTTGTAGTTCAAGTAACCCGGCAGCTCGGTTTTTGCACTGTCGACCAAATCGCGGCGGATGATGGCGACTGTGACTCCGGCGGGGCCAGCGTTCTTTTGGGCACAGGCGTACAGCATGCCGTACTTGTTGATGTCCAGCGGACGCGACAGAAAATCGCTCGACGCGTCACAGATCAATGGCACGCCGGTCGGGCACTCAGGCTCTTCTTGAAACTGAACGCCTTGGATGGTTTCGTTGCTGCAGTAGTACAAATAGGCGGCATCATCGCGGACTTTGTAATCGCCTGCGGCGGGGACATGGTTGTAATTGGATTCTTTTGCGTCGTAGATGACTTCGACGTTGCCTTCTTTTTTGGCTTCGCCGACCGCTTTTTTGCCCCAGGCACCGGTGAGGAGATATTGAGCGGTTTTTTCGGTGCCGCGGATCAGATTCGCGGGAATCATCGAAAATTGAAGCGCCGCCCCCCCTTGCAGGAATAGCACCGCGTAATCGTCGCTGATGTTCAGCAGCGAGCGGATGCTATTTTCGGCATCGTGCAAAATATCGATAAACGCTTGGTCTCGGTGGCTCATTTCCATCAACGAGCAACCTGCGCCGGGAAGACACAGCATTTCCTCTTGCAATTGCTGCAGTACCGAAAGGGGCATCGCAGCAGGTCCAGCGGAAAAGTTGAAGACGCGCTGAGCAGTCGCGGTAGCACTCATCGTTAGCGAATTTCCATCACGTGGTTTGCTTGGCACTGAGGAAATGAAATCTCGGCCAAACGGGGAATTAGGGAGCGTAGAAGCGAATTCTATGCTTAGCGGATTAAGTACGAAAGGTTGGCTAAGCGGATTCATCTGGCACGCTTTGCCGCATCGATGGGGGGAATGGTCGAGAACGAAAATCGGCAAGACGTTCGAGGCGGGCGAAATCTCGGGGGGGATTGCTGATTTGGGGCCCATTATTTGGTTTTACCGGAACCGAATAAAGGAATCGATTCGAGCGATCGGGCCCAGTCGGGCACAAAGGTTGCATCCCCGATAAAAGCGAAAGTCCACTTTTTATCGGCAGATTTCGATATAACCGCTATAACTCGCTAAGTTTACGAGGTAAATCGATGCGATTTAGCGATTCAGAATCTCACTCAGGATGCACGCCAATGGTTCAGGTTTCGGGGCAGGATTTAACCACGGATGCGGAACGAGCCGTCTCGCTCGCCGCAGAATTGCTCGAAGAGGCACGCAAACTTCAAACGCCTCAGGAACGGCGTCAGCAAGCCGAACTCGATCGTATGATCGGGCACGCCGAGGACAAGGCGACGCTCGTCGAGATGACGGACCAGGCATTTCGCACCCATTCGCCCGCTCGGGTGGCGGACCAGTTGACGCATCTCTTGGACGTCCAGGGGATTCCGCGGTTTTTCAGTCCCGTCGAACAAGCGATGTTGAAGGGATTCCAGTCGTTTGGCGAGTACCTGCCGGGCGTCGCGGTGCCGTTGGTCAAAGAAAAAATGCGGCGTGAGACCGCAAATGTGATTCTGCCGGCGGAGCCGAAGCTGCTGGGCGAGCATCTTCGCAATCGCCAAACCCATGGCATGCACATGAACGTCAACTTGCTCGGCGAGGCGATCCTGGGGGAACAGGAAGCACGGCGGCGGGTCGATCAGTGTTATGACGCGCTGCGGATGAGCGAGCTGAAATGTTTGTCAGTCAAAATTTCGACGCTCTACAGCCAGATCTCGCCGATCGCCCGGCGGCACTCGATCGACAAAGTCGCTGATCGGCTCGAGGCGCTTTACCGGATCGCGCTGAACAAGGCCGACCCGGTGACGAAACAAAGTAAGTTCGTCTACTTGGACATGGAAGAGTACCGCGATCTGTATTTGACTGCGGATATTTTGTGCAATGCACTCGATCGCGAATCGATGCTGAACGTGTCGGCGGGAATCGCCTTGCAAGCCTACGTGCCCGATTCGTTTGACGTGATGATGCGGTTGATTGATTGGTCGCGTCAACGCGTTGCACAAGGTGGCCAACCGCTCACGATTCGCTTGGTCAAAGGTGCGAATTTGGAAATGGAACGGGTCGATGCGTCGATTCAAGGGTGGCCGCAGGCTCCGTATCGATCCAAAGTGGAAACCGATGCAAATTACAAGTCAATGCTGCGAGTGCTGATCGATGGGGCTGCCGAAGGGGTGATCCGAGTTGGCGTGGCGTCGCACAACTTGTTCGATGTCGCCTTGGCACTTCTTTGGTCGGCCGATCGCAACGCGACGCCGAACGTTCAGTTCGAAATGCTCGAAGGGATGGCGAACCATCAACGCCGTGCGATCTCTGAACGTGATAATAAAATGGTGCTCTACGCACCCGCTTGTTTTCAAGATAGTTTTATCAATGCGATTGGCTATCTCATTCGGCGTTTGGACGAGAACACGGGGCCGGAAAACTTCTTGCGGCATACGTATCGGCTGACGCCCGATAGCGAAGAATTTGCGATGCTTGCCCAAGGGTTCAAAGATTCGTTGGCGATGATCGATACCGTGTCTCATTCGCCGCGTCGTACGCAAGATCGCCGTGTGAAGCCGGAACAACCGGTGGTGGCAGAGGATTGGACCCAGTTTGTCAACGAACCTGATACCGATTGGTCATTGCCCCACAATGCTCAGTGGATCGAATCGGTACTTCGCAATTGGAAAGATCGCTGCGACACCCTCGACACCGGTAGCGGCGAGGTGCGAGAGTCGACCGATCCGTCGCGTCCTGAGGTCGTCGTATGTCGCTACTCGGTGCCGACGTTGGCGGACGTCGAGACGGCGGTGGAAACCGCGACGGCGGCTCAGAGCGAGTGGGGGAAAACGAGCCTCCAAGATCGTCATGACTTATTGAGATGTGTTGCGCAAAATCTGCGAGAGCGACGTGGCGATTTGATCGCGACGATGGTCGCCGATGGCGGAAAAACCGTACTCGAGGCCGATCCCGAAGTCAGTGAAGCGATCGATTTTTGCGAGTTCTATCCGCTGACCGTCGATCATTGGCATCGCCAATCTGCAATCAAGCTCGAGCCCCGCGGAAACGTGGCGGTGGTCACACCTTGGAATTTCCCGTTGGCAATTCCCTGCGGCGGGATCGCTGCGGCGCTGGCGGCTGGAAATTGTGTGCTGCTAAAACCGGCCTCCGAAACGGTGCTGGTGGCCTGGCATTTGTGTCAAGCGTTCTGGGATGCCGGCGTTCCCAAGGATGTGTTGCAGTTCTTGCCGTGTGCGGGCGGTGTTGCCGAAGCAGGGCTGGTCAAGAACCCGCAGATTGAAACGGTCATTTTGACGGGCGGCACCTCGACGGCGAAACGCATGCTTTCGGTGCGAAGTGATCTGCATCTGTTGGCGGAAACGGGCGGCAAGAATGCCACGATCGTCACCTCGATGGCCGATCGTGATTTGGCGGTAAAACATGTCGTGCAGTCGGCGTTTGGACACAGTGGTCAAAAATGTAGTGCAACGTCGCTGCTGTTACTCGAAAACGATGTGTTCGACGACAAAGCGTTCCGCGAGATGTTGGCCGACGCCGTCTCGAGCATCCGAGTGGGATCCAGTTGGGATTTGTCAACAAAGATGGGGCCGCTGATCAAACCGCCGCAAGCGGAATTGAATCAGGGGTTAAAATCGCTTGAGGACGACGAGTCATGGTTGGTGATTCCCGAGCACATCGTCGACAACCCCAATTTGTATCGGCCGGGAGTCAAGTGGAATATTCGACCGGGAAGTTTTACGCATCTCACCGAACTGTTCGGCCCGGTGCTCGGCGTGATGCGGTTCTCGCGGCTGG
>NZ_JBFHFD010000718.1:0-4237 GCF_041583735.1 Novipirellula sp. | reverse complement strand
TCCAAGTCGTGGCTCCCTGCCATTTGTGCATCGATTCGTTTTGACGCATGGCAAGGGTCTGCCTAAATAACAACTCAAATTTCTGTCCTGATAGACGAAAGGTGTCACGGAGATGGCGACTGCCACCAAGAAGAACTCGAAGATTCGCTTGCAACCCCTCGGCGAACGTATCGTGATCCAACGTGAAGAGAGCGAGCAGATGACGGCTGGCGGCATCGTGCTGCCCGATTCGGCTCAAGAAAAACCAGCTCGCGGCACCGTCGTGGCTGTCGGCAACGGCAAATTGCTCGACGATGGAACCCGCGCCGCTTGCCAACTGAAGCCTAACGAAAAGGTTCTATTCAGCAGCTACGCTGGCGAGAACATCGAAGTCGACGGCGTCGAATACCTGCTGATGCGTGAAGACGACGTCTTGGCTGTTATCGAGTAATCTCCCGGTCGAAACCAAGCCGGTAAAACAAAACAATCCCTCGAAAAACTGGAACAACATCTCCCATGCCAAAGATTATTGCCTACGACCAGGAAGCTCGCGAAGCGATCCGCCGCGGTGTTTCCAAATTGGCTCGCACCGTCAAGGTCACTCTCGGTCCTAAGGGCCGCAACGTTATCTTGCAAAAGAGCTTCGGAAGCCCGACGGTCACCAAAGACGGTGTTACCGTTGCCAAGGAAATCGAACTTGAAGACGTCTATGAAAACATGGGCGCTCAAATGGTTCGCGAAGTCGCAAGCCGCACCAGCGACGTTGCGGGCGACGGAACCACGACCGCGACCGTGATGGCCGAAGCGATCTTCAACGAAGGCCTCAAAGCTGTCGTGGCGGGCGTGAACCCCGTGCAGTTGAAGTCGGGTATCGAGCGAGCGGTTTCGGATTTGACCGAAAAATTGCACTCGATGGCGACCAAGGTCAAAGACAAAGAAGCAATGGCAAACGTTGCCACGATCGCCAGCAACAATGACCGAGAAATCGGAAACTTGCTTGCCGACGCGATGAGCAAGGTGGGCAAGGACGGCGTCATCACCGTCGACGAAGGCAAGAGCCTTCACACCGAGCAAGAGTGGGTCGAGGGGATGCAGTTTGATCGCGGCTACTTGTCGCCTTACTTCGTCACCGATTCGGCAACAATGGAAGCCGTACTCGAAGACGCTTACATCTTGGTTTTCGAAAAGAAGATCAGCAACATCAAGGACATGGTTCCGATGTTGGAAAAGGTGGTTCAACAAGGCAAGCCTTTGTTGATCATCGCCGAAGACGTCGACGGCGAAGCATTGGCCACTTTGGTCATCAACCGTCTGCGTGGCACATTCGCAGTGGCCGCCGTGAAGGCTCCTGGCTACGGCGATCGTCGCAAAGCAATGATGGAAGACATCGCAATCCTGACCGGCGGTCAAGCGATCTTCGAAGCGTTGGGTGTCAAGCTCGAAAGCGTTGACCTGCCACAACTTGGCCGCGCCAAGAAGGTCATCATCGACAAAGACAACACCACGATCATCGAAGGTGCTGGCAAGAGCTCGGACATCAAGGCGCGTATCGACCAGATCCGCCGCGAGATCGAACTGAGCACCAGCGACTACGACAAAGAAAAGCTCGAAGAGCGTTTGGCCAAATTGGCTGGCGGTGTTGCCAAGGTCAACGTCGGTGCTGCGACCGAAAGCGAAATGAAAGAGAAGAAGGCTCGCGTCGAAGACGCCCTTCACGCTACCCGTGCTGCGGTTGAAGAAGGCATTCTGCCGGGCGGTGGCGTGGCTCTGCTTCGTGCATCAAGCAAGGTCAAACCTGGCGACGATCTGAACGAAGATCAAATCGTCGGCTACAACATTGTCCTTCGCGCTTGCCGCGCTCCGATCACCATGATCTCGGAAAACGCCGGCCAAGACGGCGGGATCGTTTGCGAGAAGGTTGTCGGCATGAAGAACAACGAAGGCTACAACGCCCTCACCGACACCTACGAAGACCTCGTCAAAGCGGGCGTCATCGACCCCACCAAGGTAACCCGAACTGCACTTGGCAATGCTGCGAGTGTTGCAACGTTGCTGTTGACAAGCGACGCGTTGGTAGCCGAGAAGCCGACTGCGAAGAAAGCAGGCGGTCACGGCGGCGATCACGACATGTACTAGTGTCACCCGATCGAAAGATCAACGCTTCATCATAGAGCGACCGGCGGAGCAATCCGCCGGTCGTTTTTTTTGCGCCGACCCAAAAGGGGGGACGCCATTACACTGCCCACGGTCGCGGATTCGCTGCCCTTGTCCTGGTTACAAATAAATTTCTCTTGATCTGGCCAGCTAACTATACTAGATGTTGAAACAGGCCGCGAAACCCTCGCGTCCCCTTCCGATGCTCTAAATATCGCGGAGGCTAAGATGAAGCCAGGTCCGAACGAGAATCCGTCCCCGGAACACTCGACTATCGAGCGTTTCTTTGCGGGTCTAAGTGAGTGCATCTTTTTGTCGAAGTTAGGCGTCGCCGACGTCCAATTGGTCGACTATCTCAGCGAGTTGCTGTTGCGATTCGTCCGTGTCGAATCGTTGCACCGTGTGCGACGTCCTAATGGAAAGCCGGCAACCGAGGTTTTTCAGATGGTTGTCGAAGCCGATCGTCGCGTCGGAATTGCTCGCCGCGAGGTCCATCGTCACATCGGCGATTTCACGCTGTTCTGGTCGGGGATGTATCCGGAAAGTCTGCGAAAAATACAACCCGAAACCTCTCCTGATGGCTTCGTCGACTACTGTCGTCAAGGCAAACGCGCCTATGCGATCGCCGCGGAAATCGAAGGGGGCGAAGACCGTCCATCCTGCGATTTGCTGTATCGATTGAGTGAACAGTTTGAACTGTGCGCCTATGGGCTCCGCGAGGTTCGCCGCGAAATCGAAGAAGGAGAGCAGGGCGGAAATCTACTGATCACTTGATATCTCGCGAGCCCGAAACCTGCTGAACTGCCTCGGTTTGCCCGCTCTGCTTGCACAAACCGCTTGCACAAACCGACCGCAAGCGGAATCGCGGTTAGCAGTCCCATTTCATTCGGTCCGCCGCGACGCGACTGGGGCGAAAATCCGCCCTTGCAAACCGGGGGAGGTACCGCACCCCACACGCTGCGAAGGTTGTTTATAATCGGGAACGATCGTTCCTCTTTTGAAACAACATCGTGCCAGACGACAATCCAACAGCCCCATCCAGCGATAAATCAAGCGGCGATCCCCTTGCTAATGCGGCGTGGAATTTGCCTGCGGCACTACTGAAATGCGCTGCGATCGCCGTGCTGATCGGAACCCCCTGGTTGTATCCCAACTGGTTTTTGGTGGGCACCCTTGGCTGGGTCGCGCTGATTTTGTTCGCAGCGCGCCGACGGAGACTGATGGCAACGGCGGGTTCGTTTTTGGTCGGGATGATCTCGCTCGGGATCGCATTCCACTGGGCTCCCAAGTCGATCTCGAGCACGACAAACCTATCCGAAACGATGTCACATGTCGTGTTTCTAGGGCTAGTTGGCTGGGAATCGTTGGCCTTTGCAATGCTGGGGTATTCGGCGAGCGCGTTGTCGCGACAACCGACGACCGCAGAAGCCGATTCATCACGTGGGCGAAGTTGGTTGTGGTTGTTGGTCCCTATTTGGGTTGCGATCGAGTTTTTTCATCCTCAGATTTTCGGTTGGTCACTCGCCCACACCGTATTGGCGTACTTACGCCTCATCCAGATTGCGGAGGTGACGGGAACGTCGGGAGTCGCATTTTTGGTGATGCTGGCAACCGTGTCACTCGCACGCCTAGGACTGCATCATGAGTGTCGGCGTGATTGGATCGAATTTGGCATGGGCGCATCGCTGATTGCGATCGCTTGCATGGCAGGGCAATGGCGAGCGTCGCAGTGGCAAGACCTTGCTGGGCAAGCCGATTCGATTCGAGTGGCCGCAGTGCAAGTGGATCCCAGCAAGATGGGCAGCGTCAGCGAAATGCAACGGATGTCTCGCTCGGCGCCCCCGCCAATCGATTTGTACATTTGGCCCGAGTCATCGCTGGGGCACTACCATATTTCGCTAGAAGATTTTCGCGATGAAGTCCAAACCGCGATGAATTCCGAAGCTCCTAATCCGGCAATCGATCCCTTTCCAGGCGTTCCAAGCGAATTGTTAGCGGGCGGAAAAACCTACGATGACGGCGGACGCGACCAAGGGCCGTACAAAAACACCGCGTTCCTGATTGACTCGACCAAATCCATTCGCTCGCGGTATGTCAAACGCAG
>NZ_JBFHFD010000717.1:0-4247 GCF_041583735.1 Novipirellula sp. | reverse complement strand
CCCTCGCTTGCCCGCAACGAGTGGGAACATATTCACCGCGTGTTGTCCGAATGTGGCAACAACATCAGCGAAGCGGCACGGCGATTGGGAATCCATCGCCGCTCGCTACAACGTAAACTTCGCAAACGAGCCCCCGAAGATCCGGCGATTCCCGACGTCGAAGATGAAGCGGATGATGACGAGTAAGACTCGGGCGAACAGCCGAGCAACAGCCTAAGTCATGACCGAGAAGTAATTGTCGACGGCAAAATCGAAGTACTCGTTCTTTAGCTCGACCTTCAAGTCGTTGTAGAGACAGAAATTTCGCACCTGCAGCAACAAGTCACGCGGTTGGCAATTTCGAAACGGGCGATTGACGGGCAGATAGTGCGTCTTGATCAAATAGTCGATCGCCTCGGCGTTGTAGGGGATCTTGGTGATCTTGCACATGATCTCGAACAGTTTGCGGAAATCCGCTTCGGGCGGATTGGGGACTTCAATCTTGTAGGGGATACGACGCAAGAACGCGTCATCCACCAAATCTTTGGGTTCGAGATTGGTACTAAAAATGACCAACTGATCAAACGGCACCTGGATCTTTTTGCCGTTGGCCATGTTCAAAAAGTCATAGCGTTTTTCCAGCGGAATGATCCAGCGATTTAAGAGCTGATCGACGCTCATCTTTTGACGCCCAAAGTCGTCGATCACCAACGTGCCACAATTGCTCTTCAATTGCAGCGGTGACTCGGAAATGTTGCTCTCGGGATTGAACTGGACCTCTAACATGTCCAGCGTCAGTTCCCCCCCCGCGACGATCGTAGGCCGTTTGATTCGTACCCACCGTTTATCGAAACCGCCAATATCAAGGATCCCGCTGCCAGCTTCGGGCATCGCGATTTCGTGGTTCATCGGATCGTAGACCCGCATCACCGCGCCATCAATTTCGACGGCACGTGGAATCCACAAGTACTTTCCAAACGCTCCGGTGACACGCTCGGCAATCGACGTTTTACCATTCCCGGGAAAGCCAAACAAAAACATCCCACGTCCGCTGGCCACTGCGGGCCCTAAACGAATCAGCATTTGAGGGTTGATTAACAGATCGCTAAACGCACGTTCGAGGTCGACCTTTTTAGGAAACTGGCCTTCGATCGTTTGCTTTTTGACGCTGTTGACGTAGTCGGTCAAACTGACGGGACACGCACCGTAATACGTACAATCCTGCTGCATCAAGCGTGCAATCTCACGCCCCGATTCGGTCAAGACGTAGACGTAGTCATTCGTCGACGTCGAGCTTTTGTAGGCGACGCGTTGGTCGGATTTCAAGCGATTTAAAATCGGCTCGACCATGCGAAATGGCAACTTGACTTGATCGGCCACCCTGCGACCAGCGCATTCACCGATGTTTCTCAGAAAACGATAGACAATGGCTTCGAGCAGCGTTTCATTGATGCGAGATTCGTAGGCATCTTGAGGCTCGGCGGGCCGCCAAGGCTCGTCACGTGAAGGTGTGAACCCGAGTAATGCGGGGGCTTGCGGACGCACTTGAACATTTGCGGAATGCGGCAACGGCGGTGCGGGCGCTGCCGGAGTCGCGGGATTGCGTGGTGGATTGACCGCCCCCGAAACCGCCGCTGCCCCGCCTGCGCTAGGCGGCGGAGCCGCTGCGGGACGCGGCGTCTGCTTCGGTCGCGACTGTTCCTCAGCTCGCGGCTTTGCTCCATCACTACTGAGCGAATGAATTCGTGACAGCAGGGCGTCTAGTTGATCTTCGGCTGCACTCTGCTTCGTATCGCTGGACGGTTTCGCGGGATTCATTGAGCAATTCTTTGAAAACTTTGGACCAAATTGGTTCGCCCCTTATCAACATCGCGTGACGCACAATCAACCTCGCGTGACGCACACGAATCACTGATTTCGTTATCGGCTCGCGATGAATACAATCCGCGATCACGCCAGAATCAAACGGATGAACCCCCTGTCCGTGGCACGTCGTTTTTTCCCACTCATCATTGCAATTGCTACAACCCAACCATCACGACGAATCCACGGCGGTAGCGAGCAATAATCACGTAAACGGTGAGTACTTTTTGGGCGTGGCGATGCTGTAGATCAGCACCGCAAGAGTGTCCGCAGTACAAGCGACGCTGCACGCACCGAGAGTTACTTGGAATGGGTCGCGGCGGCTCGATGGATGCGGTCCATGATCGCCATGCCGATACCGACCGGTTCGCAGCAATCGATCACGATCAAATCAAGCTGGGCGTGATCCAAACGCCGCAGTGCCGCAAACAATCCTTTGGCCACCTCGTGAAGATCGCCGGAATCGCTTAATGTTTCCACGGCCGCATAACATCCCGCGTCCTGGGCGGACAACGGCTTGAATGCAATGCGGCCGGTTCTCGCGGGCAACGACATGGGGCGCGCCGTGTCGTACAACACCAGCGGGGTCGTGGGCGAATAGTGCTCCTTCATCATCCCCGGAGCCAACATCGCAGCGGTTTCGTCCGCAGTCACTTCCGCCTCGGCCGCCGATTCAGCGACGGCCCCAGTCAAACGCGGCCCAGTCAAACGCGGCCCAGTCAATTGCGGCCCAGTCAATTGTTTTCCCGTCAATTGCGGGACGGTGATGCCGAACCGTTCCGCCAGCGTTTCCGCAGCGACTCCGCCCGGCCGCAGCAACCGTGGCCCCTCGGGCCGGAGGGCAACGATCGTGGACTCGACTCCAAAATCACAGTCGCCTCCATCAATCACCATCTCGATAAACCGGTGAATTCCTGGCTGGTCCATTGCACCGTCACAATGCTGCGCCATGGTGGGGCTGACGTAATTCGAACGGTTCGCACTGGGCGCCGCAATCGGAAACGGACAACGCTTCAGAAGCCGCAGTGCAACCGGATGCGATGGAATCCGAACCGCCACCGTATCACGCCCTGCCGTGACCACATCAGAGATACGATCCGATCGAGGCAGTACCACGGTCAGCGGTCCCGGCCATAAATCAACGACACAATCGAGTTGTCGCTGCAGCTCGGGAGCCAGCGGCATCATCACTGCTCGATCCATTTGATCGACCGCCGCAATATGCACAATCAACGGATTGGTTGCAGGCCGCTGCTTGGCGGCAAATATCTTCGCCACCGCGTCGCGGTCCCACGCGTTGGCCGCCAATCCATAAACCGTCTCGGTCGGAATCGCAATCAGCTTTCCAGCGGCCAACAGGGCAGCGGCGCGATCAAGCACTTCATCAGCAGGAGGTTGAATTAAAGTCATCAGGCCGAAGGGTTGAAAACCGAGGTAGCGTAGCAAACGTTTAAGGATTCCCGTGAACGACTTGATGATTCTCGGAATCGCCAAGCAAGTAACCAAATCCATTTGCGTAGGCAATGCCGTGAGGACGTTTTAGTTTTAACGCCCCTTTGCCCAAAACCGTCTCGACCGTATTGGCATCGATGTCGATTCGCCGAATTAAATGATTCTCGGTATCCACGACAAGCAATCTGCTTTGATCGTCCATCACGAGTCCTTTGGGACCATTAAAGGTGGCTTCGGTTGCAGGTCCTCCGTCGCCTGAATTTCCCTTTTTCCCGCTTCCGGCGACATGATAAATCCGACCACTTTCGCGATCGATCCGCCAAATACTGTTCCCTTCGCGAAGAGCGATCCAAATCGATCGAGCGTCTATTGCCAGCGATCGGGGGCCAAACAATGTTGCTTGGCGGGCCAACGCTCCGTCGGTCGGCAATTTACCGGCTCCGGTCCCAGCAATGGTTTCGATCAATCCGGTGCGGAGATCAAGTCGCCGGATCCGATGATTGTGAGTATCGGCAATCAACACCCCATCGTCGCCATCCAAGACGACACTATGAGGATGCTTTAAGCGAGCTTGGGTTGCTGGTCCGCCATCACCGGAAAACCCTTCGACGCCATCTCCTGCAATCGTCGTCACGATGTTGGTCTTTGCGTCGATCCAGCGAATCACATGGTTGCGAGTATCGGCGACAATCAGATTCCCGTCACCATCGACTCGAACTTCGTGAGGCCAATTGAAGCGGGCTTCCAACGCCGAACCGCCGTCTCCGCTGTAACCTTTCTCGCCACACCCGGCCACTCGCACAAGAGTCGTTTTGTCGTTTTGGCTTGCATTGGCATCGCTGTCGATCGATCCCAGCCAAATGCAATGGTCATCGACGGTGGTCACCCACACCTTGTCCTTGACGATCTCGATCCCAAACGGATTGCCCAGCAAGGTGGCCATGGATGAACGT
>NZ_JBFHFD010000716.1:0-4248 GCF_041583735.1 Novipirellula sp. | reverse complement strand
GGCGTCGGAGCCAGCGATTTGCGAGTTCCCATCGAGACACCCCGATCAGTCCACACTGTGTCTGCAAAAGTCGCGAAGGAGTGAAAATAATCACCTCGGATTGCTCAGGCGGGTTTGCACTGAAGCAGTGAACAGGCGATAATCATTACCGTGACGGATTATCATTCCCACATGAACACAACACCCTCTCTCTCGGCCTTGTCTTACGGAGCGCGAAATGAAGCGTCAGCGAATCGGATTTACGTTAGTTGAGCTACTGGTGGTCATTACGATCATCGGAATATTGATGGGACTTCTGCTTCCCGCAGTCAACGCCGCACGAGAGGCTGCACGCCGCAATCAATGCAGCACCCAGTTGAAGAACTTGGCACTCGCCGCGATTCAGCACGAAAACGCGAAGGGTGAATTGCCTGGGTATATCAATGACTTTGGCACCTTTGCGACGGGACCTGACCCATCGGCTGAAGTCGCAGGCGGAACCGACCCTGTAAACCACCGAAAGATCGGTACTTGGGCCGTTTCGCTGATGCCATGGCTTGACGCTCAACCAACGTACGAGCAGTGGAGCGAAGATCGTTACCCTGTGATTGATGGAACCAAAGCGTTCCATCCCAAAGCGGCGCCAAACTTGGCGATCCTGCAGTGCCCCAGCAATCCAAATAGCGACGCTCCAATGGGGAGCAACAGCTATATTTCCAACAACGGAACTCCGATCAAAGCATCCAGCACCTCAACCGGAGGAACGGGAAGCAGCACGCCAGACATTTCCTTCAATACCTCCCAGGAGCGAGCAAACGGCGCCTTCAACGCCAAATATCTGGGCACCACTGCTTCGGCTTCGCTTTCAACCGGTCCTGCGGTGCGTCTTGACGACTTTAAAGACGGACAAGGAAACACGATGCTGTTCTCCGAAAATGTACAAGCACAACCTTGGCATCAAGCGGGAATCACTTCGGGAGCAACGCTGGAAGTGGCTGCGGTAACGGCCGACATTGCCTACCCTGAAAATTCTCGCTACTTCCAAGGAATGGTTTGGCATTACGAAGACGACAATCCTGCACCGGGCAGTGGATGGAATTTTCTAAGCACCACCGCAGCAGTGACTCCAGACGCCGTTGATCCGCTTCATAAAATCAATGGTGGCGGCGCCGGGCCAAGCCAGGACATCTTTACGCTGCAAATGAACGCGACCAACGCGATTGACTTGGCACGTCCTTCGTCGGCTCACGTTGATGGTGTCAACGCGGGGATGGCCGATGGTGGGACTCGCTTTATCGGCGAAAACGTTGATTACCGTGTCTACCAAGCGCTGTTGACCCCACGTGGCAAGAGCAGCAGTGTGCCATGGCCCGAATTCGTGCTTAGCGATGACGATTATTAATCGATAACGATATCGACGATCTGTCGTTGCCCAACGCACGACAATAAAACCAGAGCCCAGGTGACAACTTTTTGTCATCTGGGCTTTTTTCGTTTTACGTGGTTGCCGCCAATGCAGGCTGGATCAAGTTGCCCCAAGCGATCAACGATCGATTGACATTGCCGATTTTTCCGATGATTCAGGTTGCACCGCCGTCTTGGTAATTTCCGCAATTCTTATCAGTCATTCGGCTTAGTAAATCTCTACCGCCTTGCCGATCTCGTTTAGGGCAGCGATGGATAACGTTGCCCCGCCCTGCGTAAATCTCACTCTGGCATGGATCGCCGCCAACCGTTTCTCAGCGATCCCACCCACTTCCAGAGCATCGATGAACGTGACTAAGACCATCCCCAACTACTTGCGTATCCACAAAGGTCCCGCCTCGGCCGCCGCTCCTGACCTTGATCCTTCCGGCGATGCCGTCTCCCATTTCTGGCATGTCTTTGGTGACGCCACCGGCTGGCGAATCGATCAGTCGCGACGACGAATCGGATCCGATATCGAGCTGTTACCAAGCGTCAACACCGATACCATTTCGGACCCTAGTGAATCGTCACCGACGGTAACCAAGTCGAGCGCGTTGCGACTTGCGGAATCCGCAGCCATGCTGGCAACCCAACTCCATCACTCGCGTGAGTCGCTGCGCCGGCAAGAGATGGAATTGGCAGCGCGCGCGGCAATCATTCCGGGCGCTGAGCTCCAATCCAAACTTGCCGACAACATCGAAGCAATCTTGCAAAATGCGTGCGAGGCAACGAATTGCAGCGCCGCAGCGATGTACTTACTCGACGAGGACACGGAATTCCTAAAAACCCGTGCGACATACGGATTGCCCACAAGTCGATTGGAAGATTCGCCACGCGAACTGCGAGGCAGCCGTGGTGATCTCGAAGCCATGGTGCGAGGGGTTGTGACGGCTGATAATTTCATGTCGGGCGGACTGGATACATGGAACAGCCCGGAA
This sequence comes from Novipirellula sp., assembly GCF_041583735.1. Classification (NCBI taxonomy): domain Bacteria; kingdom Pseudomonadati; phylum Planctomycetota; class Planctomycetia; order Pirellulales; family Pirellulaceae; genus Novipirellula; species Novipirellula sp. The sequence goes on along the minus strand of NZ_JBFHFD010000716.1, from coordinate 1,864 downwards.
CCGTTTGCAGCAGGCATTTGTGCATCGATCACCGACGCAGACGTTCCGATCGGAACGCTTTGGATCTTTAGTGACGAGGTTCGCACGTTCGGCAAGCCCGAAGCCGCCGCAGGACGACTTGCCGCGTCGCACTTGGCGGTCGAACTGTCTCGCGCCGCGATTGATCTTCGACAAAACCCAAAACTCAACCATGATGATTCACTCCGCGATATTAGCGAGTGGCAACACCTGAGCTTGCCGATCGGTAACGACTTGGCTCCGGGTTGGCGTGCCGATGGGTTGATCGAATCGCCTCAATCTTGGGCAACCGGCTTCCACACCTGGGATGTGTTGCCCGATGGAACGTTGATGATGGCGATGGCCGACTCTCCGGACCGGACCGTTCGCGGTGCGATTCAAACCGCGGTGGCGCGAGCCGCAGTCACCGCCCACAGCAGCTATCGTCACACCGTTTCGCAAATGATGCAGCGGATCAACGACACCCTCTGGCAAACCAACGCCGGCGACCAATTGATGTCAATGCTATACCTGCACATCGACCCGGAAACGGGCGAAGGCAGCTTCGCATCGTGTGGTGATCTGATGGCGATGATCAGCAGCCGCTATGGTTACCGGCCGTTGATTGATGGCCGCAGCGAACCGCTCGGGACTCACCTGTCGGCTCGGCCCACTCTTGATTCGTTTTCGCTACTGCCTGGCGAAACATTGCTAGCGTATAGCCAAGGTTTACGGCTTGATGGTGGGACTCAAAGCGTTTTGGGAGATCGTTTGCGAGGATGCTTGCAAACAGGCGATTTGAACCCGCTTGCTGCCATTCGCCGTGACTTGGTCAACCAGTCACTCGATCACGAACGTGCCGCGATCACGTTGGTTCGATCCTAAGGCTACATTCTGGGCCGCAGGCCGTCACATCTGGCGCACCAGGTGTGTCGCCTACCGGCCTTGATTTCTCTCGCTCGCGAACCGGTTGCCCCGGTTCGCGTGGGTGTTGACCGGAACCGTGGCTAACGACATCACCCGCCCGGCGAACACAGAAGGATTCAGATTTAAGGGTTGCTTGTTTTCGAGCTAAAAAAACTCTCTGCCGATCTCCTCTTGGCGTGATGGTGTCATTCTCGTTAGGATCGGCTCCCTCTCTCGCCCCTGTTCTGATTGAACGGCCTCGAAGTACCAAGGAAGGTCTCGACGTGTCCGCAGCTGAAAAACTTCCCATCGCCACCTCGTCCGCCGAAACAAGCGTTTCGCTGCCTGAAACACTGATTGAACGTTTACGCATTTTGCGTGAAATTGTCTCGATCGAGGGGCATGCCATCCTTTCCGCCGCCAATACGCTGGGCAGCGACGCGGTCCGCGCCGCCGAAATGACGGCCCAGTGCGAAGGATCGGTGATGGTCACCGGCGTTGGAAAAGCAGGGCTGGTGGGAAAAAAATTGGTCGCCACGCTTGCTAGCACTGGCACCCCCGCTCATTTTCTGCACCCCGCAGAAGCGGTTCATGGCGATCTAGGCCGGGTTCGACCGCACGACTTGGTGTGGGCGATCTCCAATTCAGGCCGGAGCGAAGAAGTGGTCCGCATCGCTCCGCATCTTCGCGAACATTCCGCTGGCTTAATCGCCATCACTGCATCGACCGACAATCCGCTCTCTGCCGCTGCCACCTGCACCGTTGCGATCGGCAAACACAACGAAGCATGCCCCAACGGTTTGGCCCCCACGTCCAGTACCGCGGTCATGATGGCAGTGGGAGACGGCATCGCGATGCTGGCCAGTCGACTGCGGTCATTCACCCCTCAGGATTTTGCCAAATTCCATCCGGGCGGTGCGTTGGGACGCAAATTGGCCACGGTCGACCAGATCATGCGAGG
>NZ_JBFHFD010000715.1:0-4252 GCF_041583735.1 Novipirellula sp. | reverse complement strand
GGCCTGACCCGAATGGCACGGGCATTTGGCCTAAGCCGCTGTGGCGTAACGGTTTCGGTTCGGGTCGCGTGGCGTTTTCATCAGCTTGTAGTTTTTCATCCTGCGTTTAAGTTCGCGTTTTTCTTGACGCCCAGGTCGGTCCCCAACTGTGATTTCTGAGATCGTAATGAGTAGGTTCTTCCATAGAGCCGTTCGATGGCTGGTTTGGTCGCGCAAGCTTGCAGCAAACTCTTCGATCGCTTCCATTGTGCCGGTGAAACTAATCTGACTCGGCAGCAGGTTGAACCGTAAAGCCGAGGCAAGCATCGCCGCTCGAACTAAGTTGTATCCGATCATGTGGCAGTGGATTTCTTTGCGGACCATTGCCGGACTTTTACAACGCAAATGATCCATTTGCATCTGAGTTTTCAAGCTGCGAATATGCAACTCAACTTGCCACCGTTTTCGATACAGATCAGCGAGCTCTTCCGCCATGTACAAGTTGGCGTCAAGAAGCGTTGTCGCCAACGTGATCTCTCGCGTGCGAAATCCTTTTTGCTTTACCTTGTACTTCAAGTGGCGGACGAGAATGATCGCAGGAATCGCATCGTACTCCTCCTGGCTCATCCACGATGGTCGAGCGGGTTTGTGGTAGGCCACCAGTTGATCAAGATAGCCAAGTTTAAGACCTTTGCGAAAGTCAATCTTGCGAAGATGATGTGCCCGAGCAACGAGATCGATTCCGTGAGTTTTGCTCAGTGCGAGGAACCAAAAACTCGCGTAGTACCGATCGGCCAACAGGATATTGCCCGGTGAAATACGGTGTATGATCCCTCGAAGTAATGAAGTCTCTCCCGTTTGCTTGCCCGCGTACTGTGCCACCGCGAGGGAGTTCACCGCGCCTGTCGCCAACGAAAAGAGACCAATCATGCGTGCCATCGGGAAGCCACATCCGGGCTTCTGACTTTTAGGCTGCGGATACTCCGCTTGGTTCTTTGCGGTGTCAGCCATCGTGACAGTCCATCCATCAACCATTTCAACGATACGGCCATGAAACAACCAACACTCATTGCTCGCGTCTTCACAAGATTGCGACGTCCACTCCAATAGCTTGGCAAACAACGCGTGAGGCAGTTTGAGCCTTGCCTTGCAATACGAGGTCGTTTCACTGCTTACGCGTTTCAACCCTTGGACAATACGCCATGTGTTGAGTCTCGTGACGGCCTGCTGGCAGTTGTGGTTTTGGGAAAGAACTTGCGAGATGAACATCCACACCACCACCATCGGAGTGTATGGGCTGTCGTTGAATTTATGTCCAATCTCGGCGCAAATCTCATGGACTTTGGCATGTGGTAGAAGCAGGTCAATCACCAATGACGAAGCTCGGTCGATTTTGCTTTGCACGGTAAATGCAGAGTCGCTAGACTGATCATTCATGATGAATCCTCGTTGGGAGAGTGGTATAGGCACCTCGATTCCAACGGGGATTTGTCATTAAATCAAGCTTCATCGGCATGGAAATCGCGATTGGCATTTGCTTGCACTACATACAGTGCTAGCAGAGGCCTGAGTCGACTACCGGCAGGCGTTTGCCAAAATGCCCGTGCCATTCGGGTCAGGAGCAGTAAAGTTAGACTGGGCAAGGCAAGACACCCCAACCTGCCAAAAAGGCTCCTGACCCTTTTTCAACACACTTAGGAGAACACCATGCACAGGACATTCTTCGTCTTGGCCTGCTGGTCGGTGCTGGCGCCGATCGCCGCACAGAAAGACGTTTCGGCCGCGCCGAGTGAGACGCTTCGGCCTAACATCCTGATCATTTTGGCTGATGACATGGGATATGGCGATGTCGCCTTCCTTAACCGCGACAGCAGGATCCCCACGCCCAACCTGGACTCGCTGGCAAGAGAAAGCCTTGTTTTCACAGACGCCCATTCATCGGGATCCTACTGTGTCCCCTCCCGCTACGGCCTGTTGACCGGCCGGTACATGTGGCGCACCCGGCTGGGGTCGGGCGGCAACCTCGCCAATTTTGCGGGCACCCTGATCGAGCCGGGCCGAAAGACGCTCGCGGATCTGCTTCGGGAGGCGGGATACTTCACCGGATTGGTCGGCAAGTGGCACCAGGGTATCGATTGGAAGCTGCGCGATGAAAGCGCGCGGGAGGTCATTCGGGTACATCCCAACTACCAGGATTTTCGAAACATCGACTTCGCCTCACCCGTCTTGAAAGGGCCGATGGAGTACGGATTCGACTACGCCTTCGCCACCTCCGGATCGGCGGAAATGAACCCTTCGACCTTCATCGAGAACAACCGGGTCACGGCCGTCCCCACCCTCTCCTCGCGGGAAGCCAAGGACAAGTACGGTCAGTGGTACGGCCGGGACGACAACATCATTGCCGAAGGCCACACGATGGACCGCCTCGTCCCAACCCTCTCGAAAAAGGCATGCGAATTCGTCGAGACGGCCGCCCGCACACGGCCCGGACAGCCGTTCTTCCTCTACTACGCGATGACAACGCCGCACAACCCGATCGTTCCTAACCGGGAATTCGTCGGGACCAGCCGCGCCGGAGCGTACGGGGATTTCGTCGTCGAACTCGACCACCATGTCGGCGCGATTCTGCGCAGAATTGCCGAACTCGGAATCGAAAAGAACACGATCGTCATCTTCACCAGCGACAATGGGCCGGTCAATCGAACCCAGGGGTATCGTGCCAGATGGGTCAGGGGTGATACCGCCGTTTATGGGCACGACAGCAATGGGCCATTCAACGGCTGGAAGGCCGGCCTGCAGGAGGGTGGACACCGCGTGCCGTTCTTCGTCCGCTGGCCAGAGAAGATCAAACCGGGCAGAAGTTGCCCCACAACAATCCTCTTCAATGATGTCCTCCCAACCCTTGCGGAGATGCTGAACGTCAAACTGGACAACCACACCGCCGAAGACGGCCAAAGCTTCTTCAAGGCGCTGACGCAAGAAGCGAGCCCCAGGTCGTTTCACGAGGCGATCGTGCACAATTCCAGCGATGGTACGTTTGCCATCCGTAAGGGTGCGTTCAAGCTGACGGTCAACGGGCCGAAAACCATCGCGCAAGTCGTCGACGACGCCTTCCCTGTCTCGTTCGTGCTTCATGACCTGAGCCAAGACATCGAAGAGACCACTGACATCTCTCACCACCATCCCCGGATGGTCAAAGAGATGCATGCCTTGCTCAAAAAATATCTGCGCGATGGCAGAAGCAACGGCAGCCGATGAACCCGAGTGTGAGGATTTGAAAAGGGGTCAGGAGCAGTAAAGTTAGACTGGGCAAAGCAAGACACCCCAACCTGCCAAAAAGGCTCCTGACCCTTTTTCAGAACACACGGGGTGCCTTCACGAGGGATCATCCGGGTTTTGTTGACGGCCGATTGGGCTTCGGTGACAATGCGGTTCGCATCGTGACCGTCCACCGAGATGCTTTCCCCCACACAGGAACCCCGCCTTGTCTTCCATACCCTTTGCACCGCAAAAACACTTCTCCCCCGCATCACCCTGGGCCATCGTGATCGCCTGCTTGCTGGCGGTCGTCGGCACCGGCGCCGTCGATGCGGCCGATGAACGCCCCAACATTCTCTGGATCACCAGCGAAGACAACGGCATCTCATGGGTCAGTTGCTACGGTGGCACCAACGCCCAAACGCCGGCGATCGACCAACTGGCCAAAGAAGGTTTTCGGTACACGCATTGTTTTGACAACGCCGCGGTCTGTGCTCCGACGCGATCCTGCTGGATCACCGGCATGTACGCGATCTCCAACGGAACCCAGCCGATGCGCAGCCGAAATGAAATCCCACATGACAAGATCAAGTACTATCCCGACCTGTTACGCCAGGCCGGTTACCACACCTCCAATCCCGGCAAGACGGATTACAACATCGGCGGTCGGGAAGACAAAGACTGCTGGGATTTCAAGGGCGGCAAGGGAATGTCACAGTACGGTTGGAAACATCGGAAACCGGGACAGCCGTTTTTTGCCGTCGTCAATTTTACGGACAGCCACGAAAGTCGCGCCCACGGAGACGTTGAAAACACCAAGAACGATCCGGCAAAGATGAAGCTGTTTTCCTACCACCCCGATCTGCCCGTCATCCGCAAGAACTATGCGAAGTACGCCGATGCGGTTGAGAACATGGACCGCAAAGTCAAAGATGCGCTCGATGAACTGAAGAAGGATGGTCTCTACGACGACACGATCATCATCTACAACTCCGACCACGGCGGCGTCATGGCG
>NZ_JBFHFD010000714.1:0-4274 GCF_041583735.1 Novipirellula sp. | reverse complement strand
GAGGTGATCTCACGCGCCAATTCGCCCGCGATTTTGCGTTCTCGCTTGTCCAATTTCCAAGTCGCAATGTGTTCAGCGAGTCGAACCAGCGGCATGTGCACGATATCGGCAATCGTGTGTCCCCGCCAACGCACCGCTGCAGCGTCCTCTTGCAACCGTGACCCGTCGCACGCGCTACAATCAATCTCGTCAACAACTTGTTCCAACTTGCCACGCAGTCCCGGCGTCAAACGCGCCGCTTCGGCCAGTGCCGGATAAAAACCTTTGAATTGGTAGCGGAACACGACAACGTCTTGTTTGGATGTCGTTTTTGTTGCCGTCTCGCGATCACTTTCACGGACTTCGATCCATCGTTCGCCCGAGCCGTGAAACAAGATCCGCCGTTGGCTGACGGTCAGATTGTCAAACGGCACATCAATTGGAATTCGCGTTTGACGAGAGAAAGCACGCATCATCCACTGCGATACTGCCTTGTCGACCGATGGCCATAGCAGCGATGCTCCTTCGAGCAGCGTTGCGGTCGGTGTCGAGATTAGCGCTGCGGGATTGGTGCCTGTTTGAGTTCCGAGTCCTTCGCACTGAGGACACCAGCCGACCGCAGAGTTGAATGAGAAATGGTGTGGCGTCAAATTGTTAAACGAACGCCCGCAATCGCCACACACCAAGTGTTGGCTATGCGTGACCACTTTCCACAGCTTTTCATCGACATCGGCTTCGGCAAACCCGACTTGCAACACTCCGATGCCGAGCGACAAGGCTTGTTCGATGCTGTCACTGATTCGAGATCGATCCGATTCTTGCACCACGATGCGGTCGACCACCACTTGGACTTCGTGACGCTGTCGCGCGTCGAGCATCGGGGCGGTGTCCAGCGATGTGGTTACTCCATCGATTCGCACCCGTTGGTATCCGGTACTGCGAAGCGATTGCCAGGTGTCTTCGGATGCCGGCCCCGACTGCACTTCGATTGGCGCCATCAACATGGCACGCGTCCCTTCGGGAAGTGCCATGATTTTGTCGACGATTTGGTCAGGCGTCTGAGTGCCCACGGGCACTTGGCAATCGGGACAATACATCGTTCCAAGCCGAGCCATCAAGATTCGCAAGTAATCGTAAATCTCGGTCACCGTGCCGACGGTACTCCGCGGTGAATGACCCAAATTCTTTTGCTCAAGCGCCACTGCTGGCGACAGCCCTTCGATCCGTTCGACTTTGGGTTTTTGCACTTGGCCAATGAATTGGCGTGCGTATGACGAAAGCGATTCGACGTAACGCCGTTGGCCTTCGGCGTAGATCGTGTCCATCGCCAACGAGCTTTTGCCGCTACCGCTTGGGCCACAGAACACCGTCATCGCGTCGCGAGGAATCTCGACGTCGACCGATTTCAAGTTGTGCTCGGTCGCACCTTCGACCAACACATGCGTGTTCGAACTGGCCATCGTCGTGATGATGCTCGAAAGGATGTTTTCGCTCGGTTTGGCTGCCGTCTTTCGCGGTTTCATGCCCAACGACTTGGCGATCGCCGCGCCGGTGTAACTGCCCTCAACCTTGGCAACGTCCGCAGGACGACCTTCGGCCACGACCAATCCGCCACCGGCGCCCCCTTCGGGACCCAAGTCGATGACCCAGTCGGCGGTTTTGATCACGTCGGTGTTATGCTCGACGATCACAATCGTGTTGCCGCGGTCGGCCAGACCGTGGATGACCTTTAACAGCAGTTCGATATCGGCAAAGTGCAATCCCGTCGTCGGTTCGTCCAGCACGTATAGCGTGCGACCGGTTTCCCGTTTGCTGAGTTCACGCGAAAGCTTGATTCGTTGTGCTTCGCCACCAGAGAGCGTTGGTGAGGGTTGCCCCAGTTTTAGGTATTCCAATCCAACGTCGACAAGCGTTTGCAGCTTTTCAGCAATCTTGGGAATGTCTTTGAACAACGCTAACGATTGTGAGATGTCCATTTCCAGCACATCGGCAATCGATTTGCCTTTGAACTGGACGGACAACGTTTCGCGGTTGTAACGGCGTCCTTGGCAAACGGGACAGGTCACCCAGATGTCGGCAAGGAAGTCCATTTCCAGTTTATTCGCGCCGTTGCCATCACATCCCGCGCAGCGACCGCCATCAACATTGAAGCTGAACCGGCTGGCGGTATAACCGCGTGTTTTCGCTTCGGGCAATTTTGCATACAGATTGCGAATCTCGTCAAAGACTTTGACGTACGTCGCCGGGTTGCTGCGTGGCGTACGTCCGATCGGCGATTGATCGATCGCGATCGTTTTGTCGAGATGCTCGAGTCCTTCGATCGTATCATGTTCGCCACTTTCACATTCCGCCCCGTTCAATGCGACTCGCAATGCCGGTTCCACAATCCCGCCGATCAGCGAACTCTTGCCGCTGCCGGAAACCCCGGTGACACAGGTGACCGTCGCCAACGGGATCGAGACGTCGATGTCGCGGAGGTTGTGAAAGCGAGCCCCTTTGACGGTCAATTGCAGGTTCGGGTCGATGGGGCGTAGCGTTGCCGGCGGATCGATACTGCGTTTGCCCGACAGAAATTGCCCCGTCACGCTCTTGGCCGTGTTGGAAACGGTTTCTGCGTCTCCGGCCGCAACGACGCGCCCGCCCTTGATTCCCGGTCCAGGGCCAAAGTCGACGACCATGTCCGAGGCCCGCATGGTGTCTTCATCGTGCTCGACCACGATCAAGGTGTTACCGCGATCGCGGAGCCGAACGAGCGTTTCGATCAAACGGTCGTTGTCACGTGGATGCAATCCGATTGAGGGCTCGTCCAAGATATACAGCACGCCAACCAGCCCGCTGCCGATTTGGCCCGCCAAGCGAATTCGCTGAGATTCGCCTCCGGAAAGCGTCGGCGCGGTGCGTCCGAGCGTGAGGTAGTCGAGTCCCACACCCAATAGAAACCCTAGCCGCGTGCGGATCTCTTTGAGTGCTTCGGATGCAATCTTGGCATCGGTGTCACTGAGCTGGATGTCGCTGAAAAACTCGATTAGTTCATCGATCGGCAATTCGCACAGCGTGGGCAGTGAGGCTTTATCCGTACCGGCCGCTGCAATGTACTTTTGACTTTTCGTGGTCAGCGTGACGGCGCAGGCTTGCGGGTTCAGCCGCTGTGAGTGGCAATCGACGCACTCGATCGTGTTCATGTACTTTTCGAACTGACGCTGTTGCATCTTGTTCTTGTTTGTACGGTAACGAGCCAGCAGTTCCGGGATGAATCCATCGAATGAATCAGAGTACGTCTTGGCTCGGCTATTGCCTTTCCAAGTGAACTCAAGCGAATCGTCGGTGCCCCACAACCAAACGTGCTTGGCTTGTTCGGGCAAATCTTGCCATTTGCCTTCGAGCATCGTGCCGTCTTTCAGCTCGAGCAGTTCGTCCATCGCCTTGGCAACGCCCTGATAGACGTGACGGCGGTAGCGGCCCATGTCGCCCCAAGATCCGAGCAGTTCGACGGCTCCCTTGCGAACCGATTTTGTTTCGTCGGGAACCAATTGCTGTGGCACAAATGTGTACAGTCGGCCCAGCCCGTCACAGGCCTCGCACATCCCCTGAGGACTATTGAAACTGAACAGTTGCGGCGTGGGCGGTTTGAAACTCTGGCCACACGATCCACAGGAATAACGTGACGAGTAAAGCAGGTCATCGGACGGTTTACCGGCATCGCGATCATTCGCTTCGGACAGCGAAACGACCACACTCGATTCGCCAAGCTTCAGTCCGGTTTCGATCGCTTCGGTGATCCGGCCGCGATCGCGTGAATCGGGATCAATGCGGTCGACCACGACTTCGACATCGTGGCGGTGTTGCCGATCGAGATGCGGCGGGTCGCTCAGCCGGATCGTCTCGCCATCGACGCGGGCGAGTGAGAAACCATGTTTACGCAGGTCCTCGAACAGATCCCGGAACTCCCCTTTTTGGCCGCGGATCAACGGCGCCATCACCCACAACGTCGCTTCGCCAGGCAGTGACAAAATCCGCGAAACGATCGCGTCACGCGACTGGGCCGTGATTTCACATTGGCACTTTGGGCAATGTCCGGTACCGACCCGGGCAAACAAGACACGTAGAAAGTCGTAGATTTCGGTGATCGTGCCGACGGTACTTCGCGGATTATTTCCGGTCGATTTCTGGCTGATCGAAATCGAAGGACTCAGCCCGCCGACAAAATCGACATCGGGTTTCGGCATTTGGCCCATAAATTGCCGAGCGTAATTGCTCAGACTTTCGACGTACCGCCGTTGACCCTCGGCGTACAG
>NZ_JBFHFD010000713.1:0-4277 GCF_041583735.1 Novipirellula sp. | reverse complement strand
GTGATCACAAACAGACAGCGAAGCGGTCCCTCGTTATGGCGGGGTGGCACGGGTCGATAGATCTGTTGAATCCGATTGAACATAGTTTCGTGGGGATGCAGTGTTTCGTGGGGATGCGGTGTTTCGTGGGGATGCGGTTGGATTGTTGGAAGCACGGCGTGAGACCGTCAGCGAATTGCGATTCGCAATCACTCACATTCAATGGCCACTGCCTCTCTTTCGAAATTCACTGTCAGAAATTCACTGGCAGAAAACGAAGACGTCGACCGCGACACTTAGCTCGCCGCGTGCATGCCGGGCATGGGCATCGTGATTTGTGGCATGCCTGATCCGAGCGGAGTCGAGCATGAATCGACTGCCGCGGACCTGCGATCCGCAGGCTTGCGAGTCGGCAACTTGTAGTCGACCTTGGGCTCGAGACGTAACTTCCGCGGATCGAAGCTGAGCCAATTCTTCATTCGCGAGAAACAGGGATCGCCATGAAAACGGCGAATGTGAAATGAGTCACGACCGACGGTGTTGTAGGCGCCAAAGGCGCTACAGAACCCCCGCATGCCGCATCGATAAACCGCGTCGATCATCATCGACGTCAATTGGGATGGCATCCCATACGGCACGGCAAAGTAGCGAACAGGACGACCGATCCACTGTTCGAGCTCGTCTTTTGCGGTCGTGATTTCATGATGTACGACACGAGGATCACTGACCTTCGAAAAATCAACGTGGTTGCGGGTGTGCAATCCAATTTCGATTCCCGAGTCCGAGATATCACGAAGTTGTTGCAGCGTGTTCGGCGGCAATGGCACCCCGGCCTGGACATCATGCGGAAAGGGACGTTGCTGTTGAACGTGACCGATGGCCACAAAATAGACACACGGAATATTGCGTTCGGCTAGTAGCGGCAGAGCAAAATCACAGTTTTCCGCATAACCGTCGTCAAACGTGAACGTCAACGTGGGGCGTGAACAATGGTAGTCATCCACGCGATTTTGAAGTTCGTCCAGACCGATCAAATCGAACGATCCTTGGCAGTAATCCACGTGCCGCAAAAATTCTCGTCGCGAGATGGTCCAATCGTTGGGGTGCGTGTCGGCGACTCGATGATAGAACGAGACCGACAGCGGAGAGATGCCTTCACGGGAAAGCAAGCGATTGCGGATTGCTCGCACCGGCCTGGCCAATTCGGTTCGCGCCAACAAAGCTGCGGATTTAATAACGTTCATCTGGATAGGTTCCCTGTGGTCGGCCGAGAAACAATGGTCCCTCTGCAGAGGTTTACCTCATGGATCGCGCGGTGATCGGACAAACCGCTCGGTAGGTCCGCAGGAAGTTGACGCATCGAAGCGATTATAACCACGATGACGATGATGCCGAATGCATCGCTCGATCCCACACCGCGATGACGTTTGCTGTATCCTAGGGGGAAGGCGGAATTCATGGTCTGCTGCGGCAAGCGACGTCGTGATCCCCAGTCGGACAAGCTTCGCTGTGAGCGTTAGACCGCATGGGCCGCCCCAAGCCCACCTTTCACCGATTAGACTTTCCCACCTTTCTCAATCACCGAGGCCTGAAACTCGCATGACCCAACCAACCACCCCCACCCCCACCCCCATTGCGTCTACGGAAACCCCACCCCCCTCGCGACGCAAATTCATTCAGCACGGCAGCGTGATCTCAGCCGGCGTGGCAACGACGTTTGCATCCCCACGCCTGCTTCGCGGCAGCGAGCCTGCGGAAAGCAAACCCGAGCCGATTCGTTTGGGACTCGTTGGTGCTGGCGGACGTGGCAGCGGAGCCATCAACGACTCGCTGTCGATCAACGACAATGTCAAATTGGTTGCCGTCGCCGATTTGGTCCCGCAGAAGTGCGAAAACATCTGCAAGTCGCTTGCGTCACGTTATGCCGACAAGTTCGACGTAAAACCGAGCGAGATGCACCACGGCCTGGACGCCTACAAACGAGTCCTCGACAACAAAGACGTCGACGTCGTGTTGTTCGCAACCCCGCCAGGCTTCCGTGCGCCGTATGTGCTTGACGCGGTCGATGCGGGTAAACATGTCTTTGCTGAAAAGCCGACGTGTGTGGATCCGGCGGGATACCGTCAATGTCTCGAGGCCGACAAAAAGGCGCGAGCCAACCACACTGCCATCGTGACGGGGACGCAGTACCGCAGGCAAACCAATTATGTCGAAGCGATCAAACGGATCCACGAAGGCGAGATTGGTGACATCATCAGCGGTACCGCACGCTATTGTTCCAACGGCATTTGGTATCGCCAACGCAAAAAAGGGATGAGCGACGCCGAGTACCAACTCTACAACTGGATGCATTTCGTTTGGCTCTCGGGCGATCAAATCGCCGAGCAAGCGGTCCACAACATCGACACGATCAATTGGATCATGGGCGGGCCGCCGGAATCCGCGTACGGCGGTGGCGGACGATTTACTCGGCCAGACGATAGCGAAATGTGGGACAACGTCGCGGTCGACTACGTTTACCCAGGCAACCGCGTCGTGTCGTTTATGTGTCGGCAAATCCCCGACACCAAGTCGGACAACAGCAACGTGATCTACGGCACCAAGGGAACTTGCACCATCCTCGGTGGCAACAGCGGGGCTTCGATCCAAACCCGCGATGGCAAGACAACTTGGGAAATGTCCGGCGACATCGGTGCCGCGTACAAGCAGGAACACAAAGATCTGATCGATTCGATTCGCCAGGGCAAACCGATCGTCGAGTTTGCTGAGACTGCCGCCAGCTCGTTGACTGCAGTGCTCGGCCGCATGGCGGCTTACACCGGGCAAGCGGTAACGTGGGACTTTGTCACCAACGAATCGAAACTCGATCTCGTTCCTCGTGATCTGGATATCAAGGGTCCGGGTGCTGCTCGTGGATTTGCGGTTCCGGGAAAACAAGAGTTAGTTTAATTTTTTGAGATTGTATTCGTAGCCTAGGTAATCCGCGTCGTGCGTTCGGCGGATTCCTAGGCTACGATTGAGCTCCCATCTGGACGGGCACAGATTCGATCTCCTTCTCTTAACCCCATCAAACAAAGTCATGGCGACCACTCCATCCGACCCCATGACCACCAATCCTGCGAAACACGCACAGCTGAAAACGCTACGCCGCCGTCAATCCCAGCGGCCCGATTCGCCGCCGTGGCGGCAAACGATGTACGACATCATTTTCGAAGCCGATACGCCAGCGGGACGATGGTTCGACATCGGGTTATTAGTCGCAATTCTCGCCAGCATTCTGTTTGTCGCTCTCGAAACGGTTCCCGATTTTCGTGAACCAGGTTATGCACGTTTGCTGGATGCATTCACCACAGCGGAATGGTTTCTGACCATTCTGTTTACAATCGAATACGCCCTGCGACTGCTCTGTTCAAGACATCCGCTTCGCTACGCCTTCAGTTTCTGGGGCATCATCGATCTATTGAGTGTGGTGCCCAGCTATTTGACCTTCTTTGTCGGCAGCTCGTCACGATCACTGCTCACGCTCCGCAGCATTCGGCTGCTTCGCGTCTTTCGCGTTCTGAAACTGTGGCGGATGATGAATGAAGCTGACGAGCTCTCGTATGCAATCTGGAGTGCTCGCAACAAGATCATTGTCTTTCTCGCCGTCGTGTTGGTCGCGGTCACGATCAGCGGTGCATTGATGTATCATGTGGAAACACTGCTGTTCAACGTGGACGAAGTGACGCACGTAAATCCCAACAGCCACTTTACCTCGATTCCTCAATCGATGTACTGGGCAATTGTGACGATGACCACGGTGGGGTACGGAGACATCGTTCCCAAAACATCGATTGGCAAAATCATTTCTGCGGTGCTGATTTTGCTTGGCTACAGTTTGATTATCGTACCGAGCGGTTTCGTCAGCGCGGAATTGGTGGGACTGAGGACGGACGAAAGCCAGAATCGCGAACAACACCCCTGTTCGGTATGCGAAGTCACCAGCCACTTAAAAGATGCCAAGTACTGCTATCGCTGCGGCAATCTGCTGCAATAAGTTGACGGGCGACCGTTCGCAACCAACCGCTAAGCAGTTAGGCAGGAGTTTTTCAGTAAATTGGCCGTTTTGGCCAACACTGTGAAGCACTTAGAGTCGGCAAATTACGGTATTTGCGTTTCGTAGCTACGCTGCTCCGAAAACGGCATCCGGTAATTTGCTGGGTGCGGGCAGACCGATAGCGATGGCTCTTATGAACAAGGCCTTAAATATCGGCTTGTGGATTATTTGTGTTTAGGTGACGTGACGTCGTTCAGGCTGC
>NZ_JBFHFD010000712.1:0-4285 GCF_041583735.1 Novipirellula sp. | reverse complement strand
GGAAATCCAGTAGGCGAAAGCGGGCTTCATCGTGAGCGGGGCTGTTGATCAAAATTGGAAATAGACAAACGGCTGAAAACCGACAGGAGCATAGATTAACAAAGCCCACAGCATCACGGTGGTGGCGATCGGCGAATACCAAGCGTCCGGTGGCAATCGCATCACAAGTCGCCAGCGTGTTGTCCACATCATATGCTCGATCATCATGCACCCAAGCACCCCGATTACCAGCGGCGGGTACCAGTGAATTCCTAGCGACGGGACCGCTAGTCGCTGCAGCATGCCTACCGCGGCGTTCAGATCGGTCGAGCGGAACAGCACCCAGCCAACCAATACCACGATGATCACCAACGCCCAGTGGATAAACGTTGGCAGTCGCCGTGACGTCGCGCCACGCAAGACGCGTTCGATGCAAAGCGCACCACCATGTAGCATGCCCCACAGGACAAACGTCCAAGCTGCACCGTGCCACAGACCACCAAGTGTCATCGTCACCATCAAGTTGCAATACGTCGTCATCGTCGATTTTCGATTGCCGCCAAGCGGAATGTAAAGGTAGTCGCGAAGCCAACGTGACAGCGTGATGTGCCAGCGATGCCAAAATTCGGACATCGAAGTCGCCAAATAAGGATGCCGAAAATTTTTTGGAAATCGATAGCCAAGCATCTTTGCTGACCCAATCGCCATATCGGTGTATCCGGAAAAGTCCAAATAGATCTGCCCCGCATAGGCGATCACGGCCAACCACAGCGTGCTGCTGCTGTAGTAGTCGGGGTTCTCAAAAACGACATCAACCATCTCGCCTAGCCGGTCGGCCATCAGGACCTTCTTGACCGCGCCTCGCAAAAGTTGCTGAAAACCATAATAAAATCGTCGGTTGGACCAGGCAGGAGTCGTAGATAGTTGCGGCAGCAATTCGCGAGCACGGACGATCGGCCCGGCGACCAATTGAGGGAAGAATGCAACATACAGGGCAAAGTCGAGCAGGCTGTTCGTCGGTCGCAGGACGCGTCGATAGACATCGATCGTGTAACTGAGCGTTTGAAAGGTGTAAAACGAGATGCCGACTGGCAGGATGATGTTCAGCGTGCTGGCGCTTCCGCCCATCGCTTCGACCATCGGAGTTGCCGAGGCGATGAAGAAATTAAAGTATTTAAAGAACGCCAACACCCCGAGGTTCACCAAGATGCTAACGGTTAGCCACCGCCGACGCGTCGCTGTATGGCTACTGTTATCGATTGCATGGGAAACGACAAAGTCAACGATCGTCGACAGCAGCAGCAGCAGACAAAATCGGATGTCCCAGTAGGCATAGAAGTAGTAACTAGCACTCAACAGGATCGTATTGCGAACAAGGCGGTTTTTCGTAATCCAAACCGCAGCAAGCACCACGAGAAAGAAGATCAGAAACTCGGCTTGAGTAAAAAGCACTTCGATCTCTCCGCAGTTTAGTGAACGGGGAAATCAAAAAGTTCGATCTCGGAAACGATCTCCGATGCAATGATTGCGTATCCTGTCGCATTGAGATGGCCTTGCATGATGATGCCATTGTGGAATCCGTGAGGCCATTGATTGTTCTTGGCCGAATCGACGAGCTGTTCGGTCACGTCATGCAGGCGGATCTCGGCAGCCTGGGCGGCCTGTTTGATTTTGGCTAGCTCACGGCCTGTTGGTTGATCGTTGTCCACCACGATCGACGTCAACGATTCTCGGTGAATTCGTGGCGAATAAAGCAGCAAGATAGGCCGGTCGCTGGCCGATCGAATTGTCTGCATCACCGCCGACCAATCGGTTTTGCGATTTGCCGGCATCACCGCCGGTGGAGACTCGCTTTTAATTGGCCCCACAGAAAACCGCAGCTTGCGAGGCGTATCGTCGGAAGATCGCAAGAGCCGGCGAACGGCTTGAATCACAAACGCAGGCACATTTGACGCGATCCGGTTTTGGGCTGCTAGCTGCTTGGGATCCGCTTCGGGGGAGTCATCGATTGCTGCAGTCGCCGCTTCGAGGTCGACCATCTCTGCGACTAGGATCACATGCATGTCGATTGCAAGTGCTTCTTCGACTCGCGGGATTTGTGCCAGCCAATCGGACGCATCATCGCCGCTTCGGGCCAATGGCAATGCTACGATGGTTTGTTTGGTTTGCTCGGCGATGCGTTCGATTTGCCGATGCAATTTTTGCTCGTCGGCAACACCAACGCCCTCGGCTTGCGAGTCGCCCCAGATCGCGATGCGAACAACGCCCGCAGGCGTTGCTTCGGGAAGGGGCGTTGTTTCGGGAAGACTTGTCCGCCCCGGCATGCCATGCGGTCCGATCGCAGTGGTCGCGTAACCTTCGCTACGCCAGCGATAGAGATGTTCGCTTTGAAGGACGGCGACGCCTCGCAGTGGGTCGAGCCGAGAGGGCACATAGCTGCGAACAAACAGCGGAGAAGTGAACGCGATGAGAAGCGTGCCAAACAGTGCACCGAGCAACCATTTGGCAACGATTCTTTTTGCGTAAGGGGCGTTCATGCGTCCGAGTCAGATTACTCTTCGGTCACTCGCACAGTGGTCATCTTGTCGCCTTGCTCGATCGAGTCCACGACGTCTTGGCCTTCGATGACTTTGCCAAACACGCTGTGTTTGCCATCCAGGTGAGGAGTGGCAAGGTGCGTGATGAAAAATTGTGATCCGTTGGTGTTGGGGCCAGCGTTGGCCATCGAAAGAACGCCAGGTCCGTCGTGCTTCAGTTCAGGGTGAAACTCGTCTTCGAATTTATAGCCCGGGCCGCCCGTGCCTGTGCCTTGGGGGCAACCGCCTTGGATCATGAAATCAGGAATCACGCGATGGAAGCTTAGCCCATCGTAAAATTTCTTTTCGCAAAGCGTTTCAAAGTTCTCGACGGTTTTTGGAGTCTTGTCGTCGAAAAGTTCGATGCGGATTTTGCCTTTGGTCGTGTCAAACGTTGCAACTTTCATCAATCAATCTTGGTTAAAAAGGGGGGGAGTTAGGGTTCGTCAATTTCGATGACGAGACTATTTTGTGGCTATTTCAGCAGGATTTCGGGTTCGGGTTGATCGAGTGCCGGTGAGTCGGCGTCCATCTCAAATCCCGTGTCGATTTGATCTTCAAACGATTCCAGATCCGAAATGACTTCGTATCGAGTGCCATCGGGCATCACAAGCTCAGCCGACCGGATCGATATCCCGTTGCCGTTGTTACTGGGGTCCTGTTTGATCTCAAGCACGCCAGAGCCTTTGCTGCCGACGATATCAAATGCCAGGGTGCCCGGCTCGTTCTGGCCCGCTTCACCCGTGGCAGCCAAATTCAGCTCTGCAGATTGGATTTCACCAATGTGTTCTTGGATGACAGGATTCGCCGCTACTTCTTGGGTGATCATGTCGGCCATCATGCCCTGCCCCATGCGGAACATGAAGTACGCCCCGCCACAGCACACTAATCCACCGACGACACACACGCCTAAGATGATTCCGATCACCCATTTCCAGGTGTTGCTCTGTGGTGGTGGGGGCTGCTGGCCTGCAAACCGGCTGTTTGGGTTGGTTTCAAATGGGTCGTTAGGGGACATCGACATTCAAGACACTCAGGAAAAACGAGGGCGAGTTCAGCGCAAAACGGAATCGTTTCAGAGCGAGGGAAACCGGTACGAGAATCCGTTTCCATGACGCTCAGGCTTCGGTTCTATTAGAACGGCAAACCCGTTTGCGGCATAGTCGAGGCGATCAAGGAGAGGCGAACGGTGATCCGCTGGGAGCGGGGGCGGATGGAAATGCGGTAAACCGCTTGCGGGGGGGCTTTTGCGCCGGGGCGATGCTGCCACACCGTCTATTTGCGGGGCCAGTCGTCAACAGAGTGGCTTCACAATGGATGGTTCGTTACCATTGACTATTGCCGCCCCACTCCTGGATCACCTGCACTTCCGCTTCGCAAAATTTCAGATATCCTAGTTGGGTCCGGGCCAACACCTCGCTTGTCATAATACGAGTTGAGTAGAGTTGGGACACAATTCCTTTGCCGCGAGCAGGATGCTTCGTGAATCGGAATATTGGGTGTGGTAGGTAGAACCGCTTGGACTTTGTTGAGCCTCCAGGACGAAATGTTCGCTCCGAGGCTCGAAACTCACTCGTACTGATGATTCGTTAAAGGGAATCGATTACATGACCAAATGCAAGTTAGAGTACATCTGGCTCGATGGCTACCAACCTACCCAGAGCCTGCGAAGTAAGACGAAAGTTGTTGACGACTTCAGCGGCAAAGTCGAAGACGCCGAGCAATGGTCG
>NZ_JBFHFD010000711.1:0-4285 GCF_041583735.1 Novipirellula sp. | reverse complement strand
TTCCTTGTTCGCCAAGATTCAAGTTCGTGGTTTGGAAATGATGACTTCGAGCCGTCGTAACGCCACCGATATTGTCTCGGCGATGACACGCAAAACAGTTCAGTGTCGCCAACGTGATGTTAATTTCCTGCTCGGCTGATAACTCGGATGGCAGGCTTTGTATCGCCGCTGTAATCTGCTGTTGGTCAATTTCGTCAAGGCCGTATTGAGGCCACTTGCCGGATTCGCCCGACAGGCAGCCGCCGTTTGGATCAAGGTCCGCAAGGGCAGCGGGAGGCGGCGATGCAGGTGCGGTGTCAATCACGTCAGCGTGGCAGTTGACGCAGCGGAGCTGCGAGAAAAGCTGCTTGCCTTTTCGAGCAAGTTCGGAATCGATTTGCCACGAAGTCTTTGCGTCACTTTCGCTCGTCTGCAGCAAGTAACGAGATAGATCCTGAGCTTCAAGATGAGTCAGCTGCATGTTAGGCATGCGGCCTGAGGGGCGAACCGCATGCGGGTTCTTCAGAAATATCGTCAGTGCATTTGTGTCGTACTTGTTACCGAGGTCGCCAAGCGGAATCGAGTCTTCAAGCGGTTGCTCGATTGCTAGGTCGTTGCGTGGCGAGTGACAAGCGACGCAGCCAATCGAATGAAACAACTCTTCACCTCGCAGGATTCCTTCGCCATCCGCCTGCAGATCCACCGGCGTCAGAGGAGCCTGCAGAGCCGTGAGCGAGTTGTTTGCAAGCGAGGTCAGGAAATGGACAAGGGCGGTTGCCGATTCGGTTCGCTGTTTGTCGTCCAGATGGCTGAGCATGTCAGGCATGCTCGTTCCAGGCTTCGTCTGCTGAGGATCGGCGATGAAGGCCGCGAGATAATCCGGGTTCAACCATTTAGCGGACCATTTCAGATTTGGCCCATGTTGCAGCGGCGGCATCGACTCGCCGGTTTTCCAATCGTGGCAACCGCTGCAATTGAGCTGCTTGATCAGGACGATCCCTTTGATCTCGTCACTGAGTTCGCGGCGGACCAACGAGTCTTCGTTTGCCGCATCGTCGGTGGGGCCTCGCTGTTTCAGATCCAGGGTATAGCGAAGCAGGTCAAGGAACTGTTGACGGTCCTTCAGTTCGTTGGCCAGTCCATCGGGCATATTCGATTTGGTGCTAGGCTTGATCGCCTCAATGTCGTCTTGCTCAAACGTAATCAGTTGTTCAATGTTTTGGCTGCTTCGCAAAACGACTTTTTGATCGTCCTGGCTGACAATGCTTCCGTTGACAACATGGCCATCGACGGTCAAGACCGAGACGGTTTCGAAGCCTTTTCGAATCGTTTTCGAAGGTAGCAGGATCGATTCGACAATCGACTCGTCGCTAACCTCTTGTCCCAATCGGCTTAGGTCCGGAGCAAGCCGATCGCTCTCGCTGACAGGCCGATGGCACTTCGCACAGTTGATGTTGCCTTGGTGAAACAAGATCGCGCCACGAACGATGTCACCGTCTTGGCGAGCCTGCTGAACCAGTTTGACCGGGTCTTCAATCACCAGACGCTCGGTCAACGTCTGTCCCGCAGCCTGAGAGACGTTTGCAGCCAAGGCCAGCATCACCAACGAGATAACGCAAAGATTCCTGGCGACGCAGCCTTCGTGATTGGTTCGGCCAGCGAACGTCGAAACAAGCTTAGGCAGACGGTCGTCAATCGCTTTGGAACGAGAACGATGGTTTGACGTGGATCGTTGTGCCATCGGCAGGGTAATGATCGGCAGGATAAACCGTTTTACGATTCGCAATATTGATCGTTCCGAATTTTCTAAATGGACACGGATTTGCCGCTGACGCTCGCAATTGGCAAATAAATGCATGATTTTCATGTCGCCGTGATTTCAGGAAATAGAGGTAGCCCCCAACAAGCCTAAGCCCTCTGTGTCGCTTTATCTTGCTTAAAATCCTCAATAAACAACGAATCCGCGCACATAGCGAATCTTAGGCTTTGTGCTTTGTAACGAGCGGAAAGCGACGTTGTCTACAATGTCGCAATCGCTCGCCGGCTGGCTTAGCGTTTCGGGATGACCGCTTGGGCCGTGCGATCCCCCACAACAAAATGACCAAGCGGTTGATCATCGAGGTCCGTGATCAGCCACACCGTGCCGGGGCGAGTCAATTGCGGTTTTGACCAACCGCTTTCGAGCACGCCGAAGGGTTGAGGGGGCTGGTCGCCCAAGCTTTGAAACATTTTGACCGGTTGGCCGCTTTGATTCGAGAAGGTCACGTTGAAGCGATTGCCATCGGGATTGGATGCCGGAACCGCAGCCGAGCCGGCCGGATGCCATTTTAATTTGGTTAACGACGAGGGGGCTGGAGGGACAAATTTCGCAGGATCTTTAGGCCCATGTTGTTTCAGTCTTGTAAGCGGTTCGGCGAATTTTGGATCTCCGGCCAAATTGTTCCACTCGTACGGATCTGTTTCGATGTCGTACAGTTCCTCGTCGCCATTGGCGTAGTGGATATAGCGATAACGCGAACCGCTGACGCTGTAGTTCTCAGGCGACATCAGTTGAGTGACTGCCATGTGAGGCCACGTGCTTTGCGGGTCTTTGAGTAGCGGCACCAAGCTAGGCTCTTGTAGCGATGCTTTAGCAGGCAACCCGGCCAATTCGATCAAGGTTGTATACAGACTCACTAAACTCACCGGCGATTGGCACACGCTGCCAGGTTGCGTGCCCTGTTCTAATCCAGTCGTACCCTGGGGCACTCGAACGATCAGCGGAACGCGGGTGCAAACTCGCCAGCCCGTGTATTTTTGCCAGTGTTCTTTTTCGCCCAGGTGCCAGCCATGGTCACTCCACAGCATCACGATCGTGTTGTCGTTGTTGGGGCCTTCTTCCAGCGCCGTGATCACACGGCCGACCATGGCATCGGCGAACGCGATGGACGCAAGGTAACCTTGGATCGCCTTTTTCCATTGACCTTCGTTTTGGATGTGAGCGAAATAGCGATTGCGGGCCAGTTTTTTTCCTGCCGGGGGCAGGTCGTCAATGTCATCAGCGGCGTAGCCAGGCGGAAGCTGAATTTCGTCGAGTGGAAATTGGTCAAAGTATTTTTGAGGGACGAACCAGGGCTCGTGAGGACGATAGATCCCACAGGCCAGAAAGAAGGGCTGGTCATGTTCGCGACTTAGCTGTTCTCCGATCCATTTCGAGACCAACCAATCGCCGCCAAACTCTTCGTCGGTGGCATCGAGTCCGCCCCAGTCGGTTTCGATGTATTGCCACGGCCCACCGCGTGGCAGGCTGACCGGACGCTGTTCGGGGTAGAGCGTTCTTGGAAACGGATCCTCGGTTTCTTTGGGCGGGTTGTATTCGTCCCAAGACTGAGCGTCGATGATGTAATGCAGGATTTTGCCAGAACCAGCCGACCAGTAACCGTGTTTCGAAAAGTACTTCGGAATCAGTTCCGCATCGGGCATCACGCTCCGCATTTTTTGCAGATTGTCGTACATGCCAGAGCGGTAGGCCGGTTGTCCCGACATGATCGCCGATCGAGATCCGTTGCACGCAGGAGATCCGCAATGAGCATTGGTGAACAGCATTCCCGATTCCGCAAGTCGGTCGATGTTTGGCGTGCGGGCTTGCGGATGTCCCTTTAAACATCCGATCCAATCGTTTAGATCGTCAACCGAAATGAACAAAACATTCGGCTGCTCCGCCACCGCCGGCAGCGATAGCGATGTCCATAGCAAACAGGACATCAGCGACGGTATCAACCATCGCAAACGGCGAAAGGGGGTAGCAATCGGTTGCATTCGTATTCTCCAAGCGTAAATGGGATCAGTCCCGTAATCGTGTTTCAGGCTAGATGCAACGCTATGAAGCAATTTGTAGCGAAACTTGTCAAAAGTTTCGGGGGCATACGCCATCGAACGAAAGTCACGCACGACTTCCGCTACGCTAAATTGGCTGGAAACCCACTGAGGAAAAAATGCTTCATAGCGTTGGGCTATACGGGTTTGCCAACAGGAGTCGGTTTTAGTAGTTCGGCGCTTCGAACTCGCGGCGAAGCCGTTCGTACTCTTGTGACAATTGGGTTCGTACGGCCGAGTATTCTGGGTTGTGGTAAACATTCACCAACTCGTTCGGGTCTTTGTTTAGATCGAACATCTGCCATTCGTCGGTCGCGGGAAGATAGAACAGTTTGTGATTCTTCGTGCGGACTCCGAAGTGTTGCGGGACCGCGTGTTCGCCAAGTTCATAGTAGGCATAGTACAGCGAGTCACGCACTTTCGCGGAACTGTCACGCAATACGGGCATTAG
>NZ_JBFHFD010000710.1:0-4290 GCF_041583735.1 Novipirellula sp. | reverse complement strand
TGGTCGGCGGAAACGTTCGGATCGAGTCCGCGTTTACGCTGCGTGTTTTCATACCACTTTCGTTTTTCTGCAGTGATCGCATCGTGATAGGCTTGATCGCCTTCGCGGATCGCCCCTTGGTCGCCGCTCGTTTCAATCCACTGATTCAGCTGAGTTCGCATTCGCTTGAGTGTGGTTTGATATTCGGGATTCTCGGCGAGGTTGTGAAGTTCATCGGGATCCGCGGATAAGTCGTACAGTTCCTCGGCGGGTCGCGATTTTTGCATCATGCGTTCCGCTTCGGGGGCGAGTTTGCCTTCGGCGTGCAGCACTTCCAATAGCGTGACCACCGGATAGGAGAGCACCTTGTAGCTACTGGTTTGCGTATAAGGGCGGTCGGGGTGAAAGTTGCGGATGTACTTGTATCGTGTGTCTCGGATGGCGCGGATGCGGTCGGCAGCTTCACCACAGCGATCGCGAGCGGCAAACACAAACTCGCGTCCTTTGAAATCGGCAGCCAGAATATTGACGCCCTCGGTGCGAGCGTGCGGCGTGATGTTAGCAGCACGTAAACACGTCGGAGCCGCGTCAATCAAACTGACAAGCGCATCGCTGCTTGTGCCTGGATTGTCGATCATCGGTCCGGCAACGATCAATGGCGTATGGATCCCTTCGTCGTAAAGCCACTGTTTGCCCCAAACATGAGGCCGGCCGTGATCACCAAAGAGCATGATCAACGTGTTTTCACGCAATCCTTCGGCATCCAAACGTTCCAAGATCGCCGCGACATGCTTGTCACCCATTTCCACCGATGCCAAATAGTTCGCCATGTCGGCGCGGGTCACCGGATGATCGGGAACGTTGGGCGGCAACGTTAGTTTGTCGGCCCGCTCGGGATCGTCGTCTTGGACAAACGGGCGATGAGGCTCGTGGATTTGCACCTGAGCAAAAAACGGTTGCCCGTCGCGACGCTGCGACCAATCGTTACCGTGAAATAGGTCGTCGTCGGCGATGAAGTTGTAGTCTCGCTTGGCTTTGCCTTTGACACCCGGAGGCTTCAGATCACAGACAAAATAGCCTGCATCGCCAAACTGCTGCATCACCGTTTGCACGCCCTCAGGCAACGGCTTCATTTGCCGCGTGCGATGGTGGTGTGCGCCAATCGAGGTTTGGTACATCCCGGTGACCAACGCACTCCGCGACGACGAGCAGACTGGCGACGTCGAGTAACACTGCGTATAGCGAACGCCTTCGCGGCACAACCGATCCATCGCGGGCGTTGAAACGTGAGGCGTTCCAAAACAGCCAATCTCGGGCCCGAGATCATCCAAAACGATCCACAGAACGTTCGGACGCTGGTCCGCCATCGCACCCCCAGGCATCAAGGATGCGAGGGCAAACAGGCACGCGATCATGCAAAACAAGCGTCGTGGTGTCGGTGACATTGGTTGAGGATGCATTTCATTCATGGTGAGGATTG
Organism: Novipirellula sp.; assembly: GCF_041583735.1. NCBI lineage: Bacteria > Pseudomonadati > Planctomycetota > Planctomycetia > Pirellulales > Pirellulaceae > Novipirellula > Novipirellula sp. Next base: position 2,831 of record NZ_JBFHFD010000710.1, on the reverse strand, counting down.
GTGTCTAAGACGAACCGCATGCACGCTTTGGGCCATGTCAGTAATGACCATCATCAGCCGTCCTACTTCGTCACCTCTGGATTGGCCTTGCCGTCCGGGTCCAAGTTGTCGGTGACCCACAAGATGCCTCGAACGACGACATCCATGTAACGAGCATCGGCGACGGTATCGTTTTGGTGACCAAGCGAGGTGCTGAAGATCTTCGTTTTCTGAGGACCATAGTGATTGGTCCACGCAATCACGGCGGTCGATTCCGTGGCCGTCGCGTCGGGATTCTGCTTCAGTTGCTTTTTGTTTGGCGGCATCATTTGTTTGCCTTCGATCAACGCACTCGCACCGGCAAACACACGGATGTTGTTGTACAGTTCTTCGTTGATCGTTGTCCAATTCTCGAACCCTTTCATGATCGGGTGTGTCGAATCGCTGCTGAGCACATCGATGGGCAATTTGGGACCGTGGCCTGTCGATTGCAGCCCAAGCATTTCGTACCAACCCGCGTTTTCGGCGCCGGGCTGTACGGGCGATTTGAAATCACCCCAACGGTAACTGTGCATCGCACAGTGCAGATTGACGGCCGGAGTGCCGTTGCGATGCGCAGTCAGGATGCGATCGACGTAAGGCCGCTCGATCACGTTGGCGGAACATTCATCGTGCACAATGACATCGTATCCCTTTGCCCAATCATCGGATTCGTAGATGTCAAAACGGGCGGTGGTGGTGGTGCTCTCACTCAGCTCGACGGTGACTTCGGCGTTCAGTCGTTCTTCGATGCCTTGCTTCAGCAACTTCGTTTGCGTCGCGTAGTCGTGGCAACAACCGCCGGCGACCAACAGCACCTTTAACGGCTCGGCTTTCTTGGCTGCCTCTTCCGCCGTTGCGATCGAGGGGCTTTGCAGCGACCCCAGCGTGAGGGTGGCGACTAGGGTCAGCAGGCGGATGGGAGAGATTTTCATCAAAGGTGTCTCGTAACACAAAGGGTGGGAAATTTCGGGAATGTCAGTGAAGCAGTAAAGCGAGCCACTTGGCCACGACTCAGTTTACTTGCGTTGGTATTGAAAGTTAAATCGCGGATTCGTCGACATGGTTCGCGCCTCAGAGATCAGCTTACTCAACTCGGCCGCCTGTTCGGGATGTTGGGCGGCGACATTGTTCTTTTCGCCGGGATCGACTGACAAATCATACAGTTCAATGGGCGATTTTGGGTCGAGATCGACATTGTAGCGAACCCCTTTCCATTTGCCCTTGCGAATGGCCACACGTCCCTTTTTCTCGAGAAATTCCCAGTAAAGGTAATCACGTTCTTGCTGTTGTTCCGGTTTTCCAAGCAGCGTGGGCAGGATCGAAACGCCATCGGTTTTGCCAGGCAGCGGTCGGTCGACCAAATCGGCCATCGTCGGCAAAAAATCCCAAAACGCCGAAATCTCGTCCGAGACACTTCCCGCTTCGATTTTGGTGGGCCAAGCGGCGATCATCGGTACCCGAATCCCCCCTTCGTAAAGATCGCGTTTCAGCCCGGTGAACGGGCCGTTGGAATCGAAGTAGTCGGGGTCATGGCCCCCTTCTTGATGAGGCCCATTGTCGGACGAGAAAATCACCAGGGTGTCCTCCGCAATCCCCAATCGATCCAGTTCCGCGGTGATCTCGCCAACATAGTCGTCCAGCACACTGACCATCGCGACAAATGCTGCATGCGGTTCGGGCTGCCCCAAGTAATAGTCGTCGGGATAGTTGGTCTCGGGCGGGAATTTGCCCCGGTACTTTTTCATGTACGATTCCGGCGCGACCATATCGGCATGTGGCTGGATGGCAGCGTAGTAACAGAAAAACGGTTGGTCTTTGTTGTCACGAATAAACTTCAATGCTTGATCATGGATCAAATCCGGTGCGTAATCATGTTTGTGTGACGCGACGTTACCCCAGAGCAATTGACGCTCATCGTCGTTCCACAAAAATGCGGGGTAGTAGCAGTGGGCAATTCGCTGACAATTGTATCCATAGAAACGGTCAAACCCCATCTTCAACGGTTCGCTGACGGAGCCGGGGGCTCCCAATCCCCATTTGCCAAAGAGGCCGGTTTTGTATCCAGCACCTTGCAGATGCTTTGCCACGGTGTAGGTGTCTGCGGGCATCGGTTCCTGGCCTTCGGGCGAAACTTCCGCATTGCCTCGCACTACCGTGTGGCCAGTGTGAAGTCCGGTCAACAGGGCACACCGTGACGGGGCACAAACGGTGCTGCCAGAATAGTGCTGGGTGAAACGCATCCCCCGCTGGGCCAATGCATCAATGTTGGGAGTCTCGAATTTGGTTTGCCCATAACAGCTGAGGTCGCCGTAACCAAGGTCGTCGGCAAGGATGTAAATCACATTGGGGGTGCGTGGTTCATCCGCTAAAACCGCGACGGCCACCAGGTTGGCAAGGCAGCACTGGAGTAGGCAAATGAGTAGCGATTTCATGGGATTCCTGAGAGAGAGATTCTTGGGGGTAGGAACTAGCGACCGCACGGCCGGCACGAGGCGAGAGCGAAACCTGCTCGCTGAAGTGACTGCACGCTGAAAAGATCTGCACGCTAATAGATTAATTAAAATCTTTCCTCGCTCGTTCCGTTTTCAGCAGTCCGGCGTCGCTATTTGCTCTCGGCTTGAAAGCCAGCATTGTCTTTGATTTCGACGTCGGTCGAGTCGGCGGACGGCGCGATCGTCAGGGTGTGGTCAAACCCGGTGGCGGTATTGTCGACGATTTCCACGTTATCGCAATAATGCAGATCGATCGACGGATACTCGGAATTGGCGGAGTAATTGCTACTGAATTCCAATGTGTTGCCAGCAATCGTC
>NZ_JBFHFD010000709.1:0-4309 GCF_041583735.1 Novipirellula sp. | reverse complement strand
TGAACGTTGATGTTTCCGCCGAGTTTGGCGGCTACTTTGCGGATACGGGTGGCACGATCGTGGTTCCGCCTGTGGCAAGAGTCAAGGCGAGATTGTGTCATGCTACTCAGTTGGCCTTGAAATCCGCGCTAGCCGAAGCCCGAGCGGGGGCTCCAATCAACCGAATCGGAAAAGTCATCGAGCGTACGGCGACGACACATGGGTTCAACGTAATCAAGAATCTTGCCGGCCATGGAATCGGGCGAAGTTTACATGAAGAGCCTGAGGGTATCGTCAGCACCTATGATCGGTTCGATACCCGCCGACTACAACTCGGCCAAGTTGTCGCGATCGAGCCCTTTCTCTCGACGATAAGCACTCATGTGACCGAAGCGGAAGATGGATGGACTCTCGTCGGTCATCCCGCGAACCTTTCCGCGCAATTCGAACACACCATTATTGTGACAAGAGGCGCACCGATTGTTGCTACACTTTCTGAACAGTGGGAAATGGGATCATAGGTTCCATCGACCAATGTCGGCTCCAGGGGTCCCAGTTCATTGATCAATGTTGCTGGAATGGGAGTTGAATGCTGGCAAGCTGTAACATCAACGATGTGGTTCAGATCATTGGATGGGAGCCGCTAGTTTGACTTTGAATGATGTTCAGCAAAACGGTTTGCCCGCGTGATTTGCGTGCCGACTGCTTTTTATGGTTTTGGAAACCACCAACTTCGTTACGCCACCGCGATAAGATGCGACCGTTTCTACCGGGGCAAAGCAAACCATCGCGGGAGTTCCTGCCGTCGCGTTGCGACTCTGTGTGGCGAGGTGCGGGAGTTTCCACGGACTCGCGTCCGTGGCTACAGCCTGTCGTCGCGTTGCGACTGGTCGGACTGTATGGAGCGGCTAACTCTGATGGCCGCAGTGCATGCTATCAAGTTTACGAGTCTCAAATTTTCCTGCCCCTCCCCATCTTCCTGCCCAATCTCTGGTTGCATGGAGCGAAGCTGCCATCGCGCGGCGAGTTCGATGCGGTTTCGAGATGAGCTGTCCAGCATCCCGCCCTAGAAATCTTTCTGTCGCACCAATTTTTCTGTCCTCACCTGCGGTGTGAGCAATTTTGCCGTACAGGAACAAACGCGTCTCGGACGATTGCGGATGATCGCGATGCGGCGGGGCGTTCCAAAGGTTCCGTTCGGCGCCGATCGTGGTATCGAGTCGACAGAAAGATTGGTGCGACAGCAAAATGAGAGTGCCACGGCGATTTGCCAGTCGATCTGAACGCTCGCGTTGTCCCCATTTTCTAACCCTCCATCTTTTAACCTTTCACTGTATCCCAGCAGCGTGGAACCGGGGTGTCGAAGGCAGCACTTGGCGTCGCGCAGCGACTGGCTGACTGCAAAACGAAGAGACGGTGTCCGTGGTCATTTGGCAACCCGCGAACGGTTCAGTCGCAGTAAGGCAAAACGTGTGATAGCCGACCAATCGCCACCGACGATGGCTGTCATCGCTTCGCGGTGAAGGGAGGTGAGGTGCGTGTTGCTCGCCGGAATCGCGTTTGTAGCTATTGCCGATTGTCGCGTGATGGTGAGCAGATTGCTGCTCACGGACAGCGGCCGGCTGAGAATCGGGCGGCACTTGAAAGAAAGTTGCATTTCAGCAAAAGAGGCGACGGTGGGATTCGAACCCACGAATAAAGGATTTGCAATCCTTCGCCTTAGCCACTTGGCCACGTCGCCTTCGTTGATTTGCCGCAAAGTTAGGAGATGTTTGCGGGTTAGTCAAGATCCTCTGACTGGAACAATCGGGATGTTGCAGTCGGTGATACGCATCCTATCGGTGTTTCTGCCGTGGAGCTTTAATGTCCCGCGAAAATAACTCTACTTTTTGACGCTCCGACCCGCTAGCCATCTGCAATTCCAGCGGCCCACCAATCGTCAGTGACCCCGTAAAAGACGCTGAAAAACTAGATCGGGTTCGTGCCTTGGTCGTGAAAATTCTTCTATTTTCCAGGCCGCACTGAACCATCGCCGCTGTCGAGGTTCACACCAAAAATTTTCCGCCATTTTTGATAGCGATCTTTGATTTGTGACCCAGAATCGGCAACCGAGAAAATTGAGATCCGATTTTGCCTGGAATCGCGTCCCATCCTCGATGGTGCTGTGTCCAAAGAATCCGTGCGGTGTCGCAAATGGTGTTCGCCGAATGCTGCATTCCAAGTCGCGTCGTCTTTGGGGCGGGGCGTGCCGCAAGCCGTCCGGTTGTGGGGCGAAAAAATGTTCGATTTTGACCGGCGGCTCGCGCCGCTCCGCTAAACGTACCCCCCGGGGGACGGTCACCTGCTGCGTAACAACTTGAGCGTGCGTCGTCGTCGCTTGGTCAACCAGCTGAATTTGGAACCACCCGACGTGGCGTTCAATTCGTCCGATCAAGACGTGTCGATTACCGAGGTTGACTTTGTCTTTGCCGATCCTTGCCAGGCCCCGGGGCGTATGAGGTGCAGTCGAGCGGGAACCCCGAAAGTCGATAGACTTTTTCCGGGGGAGCCATGGATTTTTTGGCACTCTGGGGTGAGAAACTTCGCACTGCATGAGGGAGCGCGCGTTCGGCCGGGGGATTCGGAAGGGGCAGAGCGATTTTGGAGGTGCTTGCGTGGCAGTCACAGGCTGGCAGTCTGTGCTACGCGGATGAGGACAGGCTGGAAACGTATCCGACGGTACAAGCTTTTGCCGGAACTTGTGGCGACCCTAGGGGTTAACTCGAACTTGATTCCAACTGATTGCTGCGGAATCGTTTTTTTTGATGCAAACTATAGCGGCACATGCTAACGCGACACCACGCATCGGACTCGATTTAGACTCGCTTCATGAATACCCCTACTTCCGGGCCTCCGCGGTCCCTCAAACACCTGGTTTTGAATATCGTGGTCTCGGTCACGATTTTAGCTGGCTGTTTGTTTGGCTACACGTTACTCGGGGAACGTAAACGCCCCGCGCGATCGAAGCCTAACAAACCAGCGGCGACCGCGGTGACGACCGAGACGCTGCAGCGGCATCAAGGTCCGCTTTCGATCAGCTCTAATGGCGTGGTGGTGCCCTTGCGGGAAATTCGCCTTGCCACCGAGGTGGCCGGCCGCGTGATTAAGCAATCGGTGAATCTGCGTCCTGGTCGCGAGGTGTCCGAAGGGGAAACGCTAATCCAATTAGACCCCACCGAATACGAAATGGAAGTTCGCCGGTTGGCAGCCCAAAAGTCGCAGGAGGATGCGGAATTGGCTGCTGCGGACGTCAGCATCGAAAACACGGCCCATTTGCTTAGCTTGGCCGAAGAGCAAGTGCAACTCGCTAGCGGCGAACGGGCGCGTACGGATGCACTGGTCGCTCGCCAAGCGGCCTCGGTCAGCGAAGTCGAAATTGCCAAGCGAGCCGAGTTGACTGCGAAATCGGCTTTGGTCGAACTGCAAAATCGCGAGCGAGAGCTGGTTGCCCAACGCACTTTGATCTTGAGAAAGCAAGCGTTGACCGAGGTGGCGATCGAGCGGGCTAAGCTTGACCTGTCTCGCACCACGATCCGTTCACCGATCCGCGGCCGGGTGGTGCAAAGCGGGGTCGAAGAGCAGTCGTTTATTGCCGCTGGCACCTCGTTTGTGACGATCGAAGACACGACCGCGATCGAAGTGCGATCGAATTTGACGGTGGACCAAATGTATTGGGTCTGGAATTCGGCCGCGATGGCGAACCAATTTGAATCGGGGGATCATGGCGACCGAGTTCCTCCGGTCAGCGCGACCATCCAGTACCGATTGGGAAAACGCGTCTACCAATGGCAAGCGGTTTTGACGCGGATTGATGGTGCGGGCATCGACTTGGACACACGCACCTACCCATGTTTGCTACGTGTCGATTCGCCCGCCGACGTCGTGGCTGTCGACGCGGATGCAAGTCGAGATCCCATCATGAATGACCCGCCGCTTGCCTCCGATCTTGTGATGGACGGCCCAAGACGCTTGATGCGCGGCATGTTTGTTTCAGTCACGATGAATGTCCATCCCACTCGAACGCTGTACCGCGTCAATGAAATTGCGATTCGTCCAGGAAACCGCATTTGGTTAGACGTTGACGGAAAATTACGTGTGGTGCCCGTCGAAGTGGTGAGCCGGATGAACAATGGAGTGATCGTCGATGCCGATATCGATTCGGCGGTGCCGACAGCGACGATGAAAGCGGATCAGGTCGCAGTGATTGTTTCCCCGGTCAGCGATCCCAAAGACGGCATGCCGGTGATGGGATCGGGACCGACGGCGCGACAGGCGGGAAGTACTCCCACGC
>NZ_JBFHFD010000708.1:0-4311 GCF_041583735.1 Novipirellula sp. | reverse complement strand
TGACCACTACCGGAGAACTCGCACAACAATACGTTGGGGTGTCCAGAGCACCGCAATAGACGCCAGTAGTTGCAATCAGTGCAACGGCCCAGTACGTTTACGGTACAGGCAAAACGGTGTTTTCCTCGTGAATCACGCGATTTTGAGTTGGGCAGAATTCGCCTTTGACATCGTAGAGGTCACAGATTCGAATTCTGTATCGCCCACTCGAATAAACCCCGGCAGACCCACCGTCTGTCTGGGTTTTTTTTTGGTCCTGGCGTGGACGACGACGGAATCCGACGATGGGAGCGAGACATCTCAACTGCCAACGGCGCAGACCGGATGTGACCTCCAGCCCCCTCGCTCATTCCGCCATTACCTCCCCACCGATCGTTCTGCCCCCATCGTTTTGCCACGTGCAGGTTCACTGCGTGTTGACTCGTTGGCAAGTAGCCACTGCGTCAGACGGTGAAAACGAGCTTCGACTTGACAGGTGTAGATGGTGCCACTCACAAATCATGTCTATGTCGAACACGGTGTCTCGATCTCGGGTGGCACCATCGCGCCGGTGGCACCACGACCGCGTGTCGAAGTGGTCTGATGAGCCGAGGGGAATTTGAAAGGTAGGAAAATGAGGGGTAAGAAAATCGGACGCTGAAATGAGTCGCGATAAACGGGGCAGTTCTCGCGTTTGAAGTTTTCCTACCCCTCATTTCCTTACTTTCCTCTCGGTTCCCTGCCGCACGCTGCCAAAGACGCATCGTGCCACTCTCCCATCGGGGCGTCTAGAACGAACCGACTGATTGGCTAGCGAACACACATCGCGTTAATCGCCGGCCGGGTTGTTGGGTAGTGTCTCGGAAACGGCGGCTCGACCTTGCTATCCACGATTGAATTCGTTTTCAGCCCCAACAGCCGAGGGAGCCACCGACAAGTGTGAGCTCGCACTACTATCCAGGGACCAAACGATGACGACAGTTTACAAAAGATTCATTGGGTCATGAAAAAGGGTCAGGTCATGAAAAAGGGTCAGGAGCGAATGGCAGGTTGGGGTGTCTTGCCTTGCCCAGTCTCACTTTACTGCTCCTGCCCCATTTTTATTCTCCATCGTCGATCTGGAGCGACCTGCACACTGTCGATTCAGCAATCGCCTGCAATACATCGCCTACAATACTTCGAAAGCCTACTTGGCTGCCAAGGAAAGAAATCGCAAGGTGCAGTGAGGTCGTCACCCCGCAAGCGACGTGCGCATTGCCATCATCTATCCGGCTGAATCCTACACCCGGATCAGTCGCAATTGGTTACACGCCGGAGTCCGACAGACCCCATGTCGGAGACCCCAGCCGGCGGATTGCCATCTTCCAGACCCTTTCCACTTTCGGAGACTACATCGTGCTGCGTTTCTCACTCTTGTTGTTGTGTCTAGGTTATTTCGCAGGGGGCGACGTTTGTTCGGCCCAATCGGTCAGCCAACCCGATCTCGGCTTGCTGACAAACCGGCTCGGTACGTGGGACGAAGTGATGACAGTGGTCACTGCCACCCATCCGAACGGCGTGAAGTTGTCGTCGCTTCAGTCGGGCAGCCTCCAACTCCGTGGACGCTTCATCGAAGTGACGAATCAGGGCCGCGCCTTTGATTCGAGAATGCTTGCCACCTTCGACCCTCGCTCAGGGCGTTACGACCACTGGTTCTTTTCCTCCAATCGACAAGCCGACCATTGGATCGGCACGGCGAGCGAAGATGGAAAAGAGATTCGCTGGACCATGAAGGATGCGAACGGAGGCACCGCGGAATCGAAATGGATCTTTTTGGATGCGAATTCGATCGAGTTGACTGCCAACCTCTTCGACGCCGATGGAAAACTGGTCACGAAGGTGCGCCGCAGCTTGACCAGAAAGAACGACGAATGACGACTGCTGAACCAAACGGCCATTTGATGACCGATGGCTCGGAAAAACCGGTGGGCCAGTGGAATGCGATGGACATCGAGTGCGTTGGCGATGCCGTCAAAGTGTGGGTCAACGGTGACCTGGTCAACCATGGCACCGGCTGCACCGCAACCAAAGGTCAACTCGCGTTGCAAGCCGAAGGCTCGGTCGTCGAGTTCCGGAAGCTGGAGCTGACTCCGATCACGAAGCTTACCGACTGATCGTACTGAGCGAGTGGTGGTTTGTCGGTTCGCGGCTGCCAGACGCTCTTGACAGGAACCCGTCACTCGCTTCGGTGTCACGCACCTTCTGCAGTTCGAGGATCGCCAAAAATGCAGAGGTTGGTCCAACCTCTGCGAGTTTGAGAGAGTTGTTTCGTTGCTTAGGACGACGAAGAAGCGGGGGTAGGAAAATTTGGGAGGTAAGAAATTTGCCGACGATCAAGGATCGCAGCCGGAATTCATTTTCTTACCTCCGAAATCTTCTTGCCTTTTTCCAGCGGCCGATTCGGGAATGAGTGGCAAAACAATAGGGGCAAAACAATTCCAGATAGTAATCGTCTTGCCCCGCATCGTTTTGCCCCCTGCTCGTTTTCGATTTTCACTCCATCGGACAAATCGACGCCCGAATTCAGAATCAGCACGCCGGAGCAGCGGTTGCATCGGCTTCGTGGAGTTAGCGAAATCGCCTTGGCGCACACTTCTCAAAATCAGGGACCAGAATCCGGGGAAATTGCGATGAAACGGCTAACTCGCATCGTTGGCCGCACCGATGCGGCGGAGCGGATTTGATTCGTGACTTTGGCTGGTCCAGCTTCCGCGCCGTAGAAAATCTGTTAAGTCGCCTCTCGCCATGGTTTCGTCTCGTTAACGAACCCGTTGTGAGGCTACATCATATAGCGCAACTTGTCATAAGCCGCGTTCTCTTTTGCGTCCTCGTCAACCGCAGCGGCCAATTCATCAAAACCGAACATGGTCTTGACGCGATGAGTCAGGAGGGCACGATCGTAGGGAATGCTTCCGGAAGTCCAATAGTCGGCGGTATGAGGTGTAAACTTGGAAACCTGCAACGGCCCTTTTTCATCGGCAACATTCGGGAGATTCCGCCAAAGTCGAAGGTGATGGCGATGTGATCGGATCGCACGTGGCAACAAGTCGGTGTAGCCACAACCAGCAAGATTGACGATGGCTGCAGCGTGGTTGATGACGTGGACAAGCCCACCGTAACCGACGCGGTGCGTTTCCGGTGTAAGTTTGATCGCTTCGCCAAACACAGCGATGATCATCCCCTCGATATCGTCATACTCCGGAGTTCCATCTTCATCCGGCAGAATGACCTTGTTCCCATAGATGCGGCCCTTTTCCTTGCCGTAGTAACCGTTGCCTGGTGTCTGGTTCTCGAATAGGGCCATCAACTTCAAGATTCCATCGACCACGGCGGGCGTGGCAAATTTGGGCTGTTCCCTAAGCGCGCGGATCGCGAGGGATGCGAAGATCACGTTGTGCCCAGATTGGCGAGGTTGATCGATGCTTTTTTCGAGACCCTCGGCGATACCGTCGATCAGAGATTCGTCCGGTTTCTGCTTTGGAAATGCATCGAACAACTCTGCGTCGGTAAGCTTCGATCGCTTCGACATCTTCTTGCCAAAGACTGACTTGCCGCCAATGACGCGTCCCAGGTCATCTTTGATCCCGTTGAAGACCTCGGGTTCGAGATTGGGACGTTGCTTTCCGATGAAGTATCCGGCAATGAGCGATGCCCCAAGATGCCCTGCCATGGAACTCATGTTGTGGGCACGCGCCAGCGCATTGAGCCCTTTCTCAAGGTAGGAATCGCCTAGCGGACTACCCGTTTCGACCGATAGTTCATCGGCGTCCGCCGAGCGACTTAGGAGCCCCCAGACTCCCAGCTCCGCGGCGATCCCTGTGCAGAGCTTTCCGAAATCCCGTCGGACGATTCTCGCTCGGTCAGTCATGAAATGCATTAGTCAGGACTCGAAGTTGGCGTCGCCATGCGGATAAACTGAAGTGTTTTGATCCGCGAACTCGGTGAGCTCACCAGGATGGATCGCAAACCAAGTGTAACAACATTTTATCGATTGCGGCGTCGACGCCACTGCGTTGTCGTTGTGGCTGAGTTCTCCCACGAACGTGAGCTGTTTCCAATCGCATGAGTTAGAGGGAACGCTTCTTGGAAGGGTGGGCAACGGGCCGCTAGCAGTTCTTGGATCCGCTCACTGGCGCGCGGCGGATGCATCGACCTCAGCGGATTGGACGCATCGGTGCTGCGCGTCGGTCCTCGACACCGAAGTACCGAATCCGGGTGTCGGGGGCGGGGCAAACGCGATCCGGCGGGAATTGCGTGAGCGGTCCTGGTCGTCGTCGGGACGGTTGTTGCGGT
>NZ_JBFHFD010000707.1:0-4317 GCF_041583735.1 Novipirellula sp. | reverse complement strand
GGTGCGATGTACAGATATTGTTGATCGGTGCCGGGCGCATCCCAACCGGACCAAATCGCGTACCGCCGCCCCTGATGTTCAAGCACCGTCATATCGATAGCCCACAAGTTCGGCGAGCGTCCATCATCGCCGTCGCCGGTCGCAAACGGCCCCTGCAGCTTGTACGGCCCCAGCGGATCTTTCGACTCCGAACGCAACACGTAGGCCAAGTGGTTTTCGTTTTTACCGTCGGACCCCGCAAAATAGATATGCCAACGGTCGTCGAGGTAATGCAGCTCGGGGGCCCAGATTTCACGCGAATACGGGCCCGATTCCGGTGCCTGCCAAACGATGTGCTTTTCACCTAGTGACGTAATTTTGTCCGTGGTGTGAATCGCAATCCCGCGGTTGCCATCGGAAAAACACCATAGATAACGCTCCGCATTGGGATCGCGAACCAACCAAGGATCTGCGCCTTCTGCAATCGGATTGACAAACTGATTCGACGGTAATGCCGAGGTTGATTCGGTTTGCTTGAACGCGGGATCGCCCGCATCCTTGGGTAACTCGCTGTTCCAGGCAAGCAGCACTTTCTTGAACCGTTCAACAAGATCCTCGTTCGCATCGGCGACATTGTTGCTTTCGGATACATCGGTATTGAGGTCGTACAGTTCAGCACCGCTGCCGTCGTAGTTCAGGTGAAACTTCCACTTCCCCTCACGCATGGCCAGATCCGAATTGGGCTCTTGTTTCGTGCCCGGGCGATCAGGTGGACGTCGCCAAAAGATCGGCGCCGTACGACTCTCTTTCGCATTGCCGAGCAACGTCTTGTGCAAATCTTCGCCGTCCAAGACCGCTTTCTCGGGCAGCGGCGTCCCGGTGATCGAATACAGCGAACGATTCAGATCGATTGCGGAAAAGACCGAAGTCGAATTGACGGTGCCGCCCGCATCATCGGCCAAAACCCCCGGCCCCCAAACGATCAACGGCGATCGAATGCCCCCTTCATACAGATACGTTTTCGACCCGCGCAGTGGTTTTGCGGATCCCGCACCCGGCTCGGGCCCGTTGTCCGAGGAAAACACAATCAACGTGTTCTCTTTCAGATCGGGATCGTTGCGAATTCGGTCAAACAACACACCAAGTTGTTCGTCCATCGCTTTGAGCACCGCGTAGTACAACTCACGCTTCGACTGCCCGGTCGCGTCCCTTAGCACCTTCGGCGGAAAGAAGGGCGAGTGCACATCATCAGGCCACAGGTTGATGTAAAACGGTTTCTTCAGCACTTGCGACTGATCGATAAACGAAACCGCATCGCTGACGAATGCGGCGGTTACCACGCTGCGATCCTCCCAGCGAATCGGGCCCTGACCGAGGTTGGCAGATCCCAAGTCGTGTGGCTGAGGATCGCTACCATCGTAGGCGTCTTTGAGTGGCAGGACTCGCGGCCCGAGCCCTTCGAAATTGGTCAAACTGCGATCGAATCCATAACGATCAATCAAGGGCGCGTCCCCTACATCCCGCTGGCCGCCCATATGCCATTTCCCAAAATGGCCCGTCGCATACCCGGCCGCATTAAGTTCACGGGCAAGCACCGGAGCTTTGGGAGAAAGCCAGTTTGCGATTCCTCGTTTGCGATTGCTTTGCCGATTGGCCAAGTAGGAACTGATTCGATGTCGCTGAGGATATTGCCCGGTTGTCAGTGCAACTCGCGATGGTGAACAGATTGGTGAGTTGACGTAATATTGCGTGAACTTGATTCCTTCGCTTGCCAAACGATCGATATTCGGCGTCTGGACCACGTCCCCGCCGAAACAGGAAACGTCGGACCATCCCATGTCATCAATAAAGACGTTGACGATGTTCGGCGTTTTATCCGAAACGATTGGCTTGGGCGCGTTGTAATACGCCAACGTGTCATGTGTTTGGGCGGTCCACTGATCGACCGCTGCACGAAGCGTCGCAACTCGATCGGATTGCGCCGGATCCGAAATCAAATTGTTTTGCTCGTAGGGATCGTCCGCTAAGTAATAAAGTTCTTCGGCAGGACGTTGCAAGTATCGCTGGACTTTGCTTTTGGCTTGCGGCGAGCGTAACGCCTGCTCGACCCAACTTTCCCAATACCCCGCTCGTCCCGCGATTTCAGTAACGTGGCTAGTGAAACGGAATTCGGGATGCAGATTACGAATGTATTTCCAACGGTCGCTTGTTCGAGCCGACCGGATCGGAAAAATGTTCTTGTCACCATCGCCGCTGTGCGTCGTTAGGATCACGTCACGATGCTCGCTCTGCTCGCCGCTTAGCACCGGCAGGAACGAGCGTCCATCGATCGCCGATGGCGGTTCGCCACCGGCAACATCGACCAGCGTCGGCAAGATGTCGATCCACGAAACCATCGCGTCCGAGCGAGTGTTGGGTTGGACTTGCCCCGGCCAACTGACGATCAAAGGCGTACGGATGCCTTCTTCGTACAGATTCCATTTACCGAACGGCCACTGCGCCCCATGGTCGCTGGTGTGGAGAAAGAACGTGTCATTGCCGAGTTTTTCGCGAGCCAAATCAAAGACTTGGCCAAGCTCTGTATCCATGATCCGCACGGCGGCAAGGTACTCGGCCCGCGCGGCTCGCGTTTGCGGTGTATCGACATGATGCGAGGGAACATGAACGTTGTTGGCATTAAATTCGCCAGTCTGTTCGGGCCAGGGAACATGCGGCCAATTCGTCCCGACGAACAAACAAAGCGGTCGCGAGTCGTCACGCTCTCGCAACCATTTCAGTGCATTGGGAACCGCCGTGTCTTCGTGGTAGTTAAAGTTTTGAGCGAGATCAAAGCCATATTCGGTCGTCTGTTTGTAGTGCCCAACCTTGCCAAACGAGACGACTTCGTAACCGAGTTGCTGCAGATAGGCGGGCAACTTTTTGATGTCGGCTCGAGGACGCGAATGATTCGGTTCGGCACCGTTATTGGCGGGGTACAGTCCGGTTAGAAGCGCCGCACGACTTGGCGCACAGGCGGGCGATGCGACAAACGCTTGGTCAAACGTCATTCCGGCCGCGGCAACTCGGGCCATGTTCGGCGTCTCGATCTCGTCCGATCCGTACACCGACGAGTCACGCCAAGTATGATCATCCGACAAAAATACCACGATGTCGGGCCGTTCGGCTGCAGATAAAACCGAGCGTGAGGCAAGACAGCACGCGAACGTCAACAGGACAAGTAAAAAGCGATTCATCAATCCAAGCATCCAGTGAGAAGGAAGGAAATTGAAGAGAGTTATAAGGAGAGCGGCCAAGCTAACAGGCTGTGGCTAGTTGCAATCCGCCAATTCACGCAGCACGGTGGTCGCGTACGTTCCTTTGGGTAGATCAAATCGCAGGACAAGAGTACGGCCATCTTCCCAGACCAAACGGGACGCCAAAGGACGCAGTCGCATAACGCGGCGTTCTTGCTGTAAGTTAAACGACGCCAATCCATCGATGATCTCGGGATGACGCTCAATCACTCTCTGCTCCAATCCCTTGACTTGGTTCTCAGAGAGTAGATCGCCTTGCCCCCACAGCGGCGAAGTCAGTTCGAGTTGTTTCTGCTGGACTCGCTCGGCCTCATCCCCGCGGTAGTTTCCAGGCAACACCAGACTGCGATTATTGGCAAAACCAAACACCTCGCCATCAAGCGGCGTGTCCCAATTGCCCTGCACGACTCGCTGCGCCACACAGGCATTAAAGATAAAACTGCGAGCCGCCGAAATCAGAATACCTCGAAGCGGACGGTCACGGACATCGAGTTCGCCTGACATAAAACGGCGAGCCTGATCAACGTTGCCGCCATCACGCCCGAAACGCTGAGGCCCAAAATAGTTCGGCACGCCACGATCACTGATCTGCTGCCAACGTTCATTCGCCTCGCTTTCGGAAAAATCGCACTCACGCAGCCGGATGAGGAACCGATTGCCATCATGCGATCCGCGATGAAGTTTCCGTAAATTGCGAGTGACCTTTAGGATCCGAATACCGTCGTCAGCCAAGTCGTCTAGCGACGGCGACGGTTGGCCTGGCAAATGGATGCTGAACCATTGCCGGGTGATCGCGTGGTTGTCTTTCATACCACAATGGCTAACCAATCGTTTTCGGATGCCAAGTTTTTTAGCAAACAGCGTCGCCACGTCATTGGTATTTCGCTCGGACTTTTCCACCCAAACCAGGCAATGTTCGCCATCACCAGACGGCTGGAAACCGAGCAGTTCTTCGACCTGAAAATCCTCGGGGTGGCATTTGAAACGGACCGTCCCAAGTGATTCGCCGCAGAGTCGTGGGGGATCGATCGGGTTCATACAAGTG
>NZ_JBFHFD010000706.1:0-4324 GCF_041583735.1 Novipirellula sp. | reverse complement strand
GGCCCGCCTGATCCTGCCCGAGCAAACGGTCGAGGCGGATCCGCTGGAAGAACTTTACGGATTGGCCACGACCGCAGGAACCGAAGTCGTCGATGAGTTGATGCAGCGGTTGACGCGACCGAATCATGGCACGTTTTTGGGGAAGGGCAAAGTCGAAGAGTTGCGGCTGATGGTCGAGCGGCATGACGCCGACGTGGTGATTTTCGACAATGATCTGAACCCCGCTCAAGTTCGCAATCTCGAGAAGGCGATCGATGCCAAAGTGATCGACCGCACCGAATTGATTCTCGACATCTTTGCTGCCGGTGCCCGAACGTATGAAGCTCGATTGGCGATCGAATTGGCGCAGCTCGAGTACTCGCTGCCACGGCTCAAACGGATGTGGACCCACTTGTCGCGTCAAGCGATGGGCGTCGGTATGCGTGGGCCGGGCGAGAAGCAGTTGGAAGTGGACCGTCGGTTGGCGCAGAAACGAATCCACGATCTGAAAGAAGAACTGTCCAAAGTCGAGCGTCGCCGCGAACAACAGGTCGAAGCGCGTAAAGAGGCACCGACGGTGTCGTTGGTCGGTTACACCAATGCCGGCAAGAGCACGTTGATGAACGCGTTAACGGCAGCCAACGTGCATGCCGCCGACAAATTGTTTGCCACGCTCGATACGCGAACACGGCGTTGGCAGTTGCCCGGTTGGGGAACCGTGCTGCTGAGTGACACGGTCGGGTTCATTCGCGATCTGCCTCACTCGTTGGTCGCTAGTTTTAAATCGACGCTTGAAGAAACGCGTCAAGCCGATTTGTTGTTGCACGTTGCTGACGCCAGTAGTCCGACGGTCTTCGAGCAAATCAGTGCGGTCTATCGCGTGCTCGAAGAACTTCAGATCGAAGCGAAAGACACGCTGCTAGTGCTCAATAAAATCGATGCGATCAAAAGTGCGGCGGTGCTGAACCGAGTGCTCGATCGTTACCCCAACGCGATCCCAGTAAGTGCCAAGAGCAACACGGGGCTCGTTCCGTTGATCGAAGCGGTGGGCGAGGCCCTGGGACGCGAGTTCTTTGATTTAGAAGTCGACGTGGCGCCGAGCGATGGCAAGTTGCTGGCCTACTTGGCGGCCAAAGGCGAAGTGTTGTCGCGGAAATATGGCGAAGAAATGGTGACGATTCACGTCCGAGTTCCTGCCGGAGCGATGGGGCCAGTGCATCGCGACGCCGTGGCGATTCGACACATGGACGAGCGTCCTGCGAAATCGAAAGACGATCAGGCGGCGGACGACGAGACCTCTTCGATCTCAATCGACCTGCCGTCGGTACCGCTGTCGGATTCATCAAGCGAAGTCGCCTAGCCAGCATGCTGCTCGATGTCGTAGCGAAAGTCGCCAACACTTTCGTCCATCCAATAGAACAGCGAATGCATCGACGACTTGTTGATCTAGTGAGTCGCGACGTGTCAGCGGCCGGGGCCCAGGCACGCCCCGGTGCCTCACTGCACGGTGCCTCACGGCACGGTGCCTTACGATCCACCGATGCGATGTGCATTTGGATTAAATCAACATGCCGTTGACGACTTTCGCTACGATCAACACGCTAATTCCTAGCTGCACCGCAGCAATCACCACGAAAGTATTGCGGATCGATGCGTTGGAAACCCAAAGATTCTATCACCGTCGTTACGGGCGCTAGCAGCGGGATTGGCTGCTGCTTGTGTGAATTGCTGCTCGATCGCGGAGCCACGGTGGTGGCTGTCGCCCGCCGAGCCGAGCGGTTGGCGAATCTCGCATCACGAGAATGTCCCGGCAAATTGATTCCGGTGGTCGGTGATGTGACGGATGCGGATGTGCGTACCGAGATCTTAGCGGCGGCGGGGCGTGTCGATGACGGCCGCTTGGATCTGCTGGTTAACAATGCCGGGATCGGCGCGATTGGCCCCTTCGTAAACGCTGACGAACAACGATTGCGGCGAATCATGGACGTCAATTTCTTTGCGCCCGCCGAGTTGATGCGGCATGCGATTCCGATGTTGCGGCGAGGTCGGGCCCCGGTGATCTGTAACATCAGCAGCGTGCTCGGACACCGTGCCGTACCCGACAAGAGTGAATATTGCGCAAGCAAGTTTGCACTTCATGGCTTGAGCGATTCACTCCGTGCGGAACTGGCTCGCGACTCGCACGCTGGCAACTCAATCCAAGTGACGTTGGTCAGTCCCAGCACGACACGCAGTGAATTCTTTGATTCGTTGATCGGTTCCGAAGCCGAGTCGCAATCAAAAAGCATCGGCAGTTGGCCACCCGCAAAAGTCGCTCGAAAAACGTTGGCGGCAATCGAGTCGCGCCGCAGCGAGGTGATCCTCAGTCTGGCTGGCAAAGCGTTGGTATACGCCGACCGCATCTCGCCGCCGTTGATGAATACGATCTTGGCGAGATAAAGAAAGTTGGGGGGCGAAACGCGGCCTTTCCCCGCAAGGATCCGATCCGACCCGAATGAGCGGAGCCAACCACGGGATGGGTTATGTCGTGTGCGTTATTCGGAAAGCCCCTCCGTGATTTTGAATTTCAATTTCGTGGCGCTGTCGTTTTTCATCTCCAGTACCTCTGCAATCGCACCTTCGAGTTGCAATTTGTCTCCCTGAACCAAGATTTTCTGCTTCACATCCATCAGCAAACCACTGATGGTGTCCGCTTCCTCGGACTCAGCCAACGGCAGCGACAGACGGCGACGAATCTCTTCCACCCCAGTGGTACCGTTAATGATGAATTCACCCGGTCCCGCTGGAACAATGTCCGGATCGGCGTTGTCAAACTCGTCGTCCACCTCGCCGACGATCTTTTCTAGGACATTCTCGAGCGTGACCATTCCGGTAATCGTGCCATATTCGTCGATCACGAAGGCCAACAATTGGTGCGTCGCTTGGAAATGCCGAAGCACGCGGCTGATCGGCATCGTTTCGTGCACTTTCTTGGGCGGCCGCACGATAGAACGAATGTCAAATTCGTCGTCGTCCGGCGGGATCATCAACAGGTCTTTGATGTGGACCACACCGATCACTTTATCGAGCGATCGATCGCATACCGGGTACCGCGTGTGCATCGTCTGGCGAACAAGGTCGCGGAGTTTGGAAAGGGGGTCGTTGATGTCGAAAAAGATTACGTCGCCACGAGGCAACATCACGCGGCGAACGATCATGTCATCGAACTCAAACACATTGTTGATCAGCGAGTGTTCGTCGCGACTGAGATTGCCATGCACATGGGCCTCTCTGAGCAACGCGCGGATCTCGTCTTCGGTACGCACACCCTCGTGATCCGATGCTCCTTTGATGCCCACCAATTGAAGCAAGAACGAAGTAACCACATTGAGCACCGTCAGAAATGGATACAGCAGCACATAGAAAAACTTTAGTGGCAGCGCGCACCACAACAACATCTGTTCAGGGCGGCGGATCGCGAAAATTTTGGGGAACTGTTCTCCGACGACCAAGTGCAACCCGGTGATCGCAGAGAACGCCAGCGCGAACCCCATCACGTGAACCACCCGCTCATCCGTCACCCCGATCCACCCTAGAACCGGTTCCACCAACTTCGCAAACGCGGGCTCACCGACCCAGCCCAATGCGAGCGAAGCCATCGTGATCCCTAGCTGGCAAGCGGAAAGCGATTCGTCCAATCGCTTGGCGAGCCATTTCGCAGTGTTGGCAAACGCCTTGCCATCGCGGGCGAGTTGGTCGATCCGTGAAATGCGAACCTTGACAAGCGAAAATTCTGCGGCGACGAAGAATCCGTTTAACAGAATGAGAAAAAGAGCCAAGCCTAAATAGATCAGTGTGCCAGTCATGTTGTCCAACAAATATTGATAATGATTGCTCGCTTTAAAGCGAACGCTTCCCAACGAGCGAGGGTATTTCCATCGCTTTGGGGCGTGAAACTGCGGTCCAGCCCGATCGCTCGTCAAATCTGTCCCGCGTCCATCGTGACCAACGGTCGCTGAGAATGTGAAGTGTAGCGAATCCCATCCATGGCCGAATCGTCCGTTTCTGGTAACCGGTCAATAACTCACTCTTTAGCGGCGAGACGTTTCGCGTTTTTTAAGGAGCCGACGATTTCAGTTTGCAAACGTCCGGCCATGCAGAGGAAACTCGGTCGATGCCTCCGTTAACCGAACCGGACTCGGCGACGTTTTTCAACAACCGCAAGCTCCAGATGATATCGCTGCGACAGGTTTTAATGCAAAACAGTAAAGCCGGAGGCCTGTTTCAATTCGCCGGATTCTTGGCAAGATGCCTTGTTGCGACTTCGGATTGCCGAACGTTATGGGGGCTCAAAAATCGATTTGAG
>NZ_JBFHFD010000705.1:0-4326 GCF_041583735.1 Novipirellula sp. | reverse complement strand
TTCACTGTCAATCGAGCCCAATTCGAGCACTTCGTTGTAGGCTTCCGCGTACGCTTCGCTGGTCAGTTCCGGTGGTGACTCGGGGACAAAATCGTCGGTCGAATCGATCGCAAAGGTATCGACATCACCCCATGCCGGGCCCCAAGCAGGGACGTCGGGGTTGAGCGGATCGGGTTGAAAGTACCCGGCTTCATCGGTGTACTCGTATATGCCGATGACATCGGAGCCATCGTTGGCACGAATGGCAAGGATCGTCTCACCGATCTCGCTGCCGATCGCCAAACTTGCCTCGGTCGAGCGACTGGTCTCGGTGCCGGCGAGGCTGGTTTGTAAGAAGGCGTTGAGCGTTTCTTGTTGGCCGGGATACAAGCTGCTCAGCACGGTGTAGGCGGCTTGCGAAGCGGCGACTTCGGCCGACAATTCGGTGTTGCTACCAATGTCAATCGAGTAGTCATAAAACGTATTGGCGTCATCGCCATCGGTTGCAATCCCGACGGCGTCGTAGATCGCAAGGTTCAACATCGCCATCGAGCGGGAGGCGTATCCAGGCGTTTGTAGCGATCCGTCGGTGTCTCCCAGGATTTCTCCGAATAGATCGTTCCATGCCAAGACGACGTCCGAGCTTTCGTCCGCGATGGTGTCATCAATTTCGTCCGAGTTCTGGTTGTCCGTCTCGTCGCTTGGTGTTTCGGTAGGAGTTTCCGTCGGTGTCTCGTTGCCAAAGTCGTCATTGCCGAAATTTCCGCGTTCGCGATTGAGCCGATTGATCACCATCAAGGCGTCCAGGGCGGTGTTGCGACCATCGTTGTTGACATCGGTCATGCGACCGCTGCCTATGGCACGTGATTGACCGTCGAGCGAACCGGTCCCTTGCTATTGTCGATTCATCTCGTTGATGACGGTCAGCGCATCGAGTGCAGAGATTTGTCCGTCTTCGTTGACATCCTCGGGCATCAATTCGTTGTGGAAAATGTTGGCGGCAAGCAGTTGACGCGTTTCGAGCGATTCGGCTCGCAGTCGACGTCGAGTCTTCAAGCGTTTTTTGGACATGGAGACACCTGGCGAAAAGATTGGGGGTAGATAAGCCGATAGGCCGCGGCTTATTACGAAAGGACCATTGTGCCGCGGAAATGTCACAGAATTTCAAGCGGCAGCGATGCGTTCGCCGCGAGATATGGCGGTACCCCCAACCGCACCAACGTGGCGCCGCACACGCCTAAAAACGGTCCAGGAGACACTCAAAGAAGTGACCCCCGAAACGCATCCGAAGATGCTCTCAATCGCATTAGCGGGTCACTGTCATGAAAACGGGCACACTCGCTTACGACCTATGCGTCACGGCACCCCAAAAAACGAGGAATTCATCATATCTTCATCGTTGCCGCGGTGCGGGAAAGAATGGGGTGTCCGATGTGATAGGTTTCGAAAAACCGCAAGCATTCCGGAGGTTGCTGAAAAACTCGGTTTTTACGTGGTTTGGGCGGATAAATGGTTTCCAAGTCGAACCCAAAACGTGTCGATTCGCAGCCATGATCTTCCTACTCTGATCGACTGTTTTTAGTTTTGGGTGTTGCTCCCATCTGTCTGTTTTGAAGCGGATCGGCTGCGATTTTGCGTCGTCGGCGGCCTTGCTGCGTCGCGCCCGGTGCATCGACTATTGACTCATCGGGAATGTTCGATAGTTTTAGAACGATGGAAATAAATCAGGCTGTTATTGCTCTTCATGCACTCGCCCAGGAATCACGCTTGGAGGTCTTTCGGTTGCTTGTTCGGCTGGGACCGTCCGGGCTGCCAGCGGGACAAATTGCCGAGAAATTGAAGATACCTCCGGCGACGCTGTCATTTCATTTGAAGGAATTGTCGCATGCCGGACTGGTCGAGTCGCACAAACAGGGACGTTCGGTCATCTACGCGATCAACGTCAAGGGAATTAATTGCTTGATGGGTTTTCTGACCGAAGACTGCTGCCAAGGCAGGCCGGAACTTTGTGCCCCGGGTTCTTGTGATCCGGCGGGAAAGAAACAGACCAAGAAACGGAAATCGTGTGGAAAGGTGGCAGAGAAATGAGTATCCGCGTCGGGATTAATGGATTTGGCCGCATGGGTCGCCTGGGCTTTCGAGCTGCCTGGGATTGGCCCGATTTCGAAATCGTGCACGTGAATGAAGTCAAAGGCGGAACCAAGGCAGCAGCTCATTTGCTTGAGTTTGATACCGTTCACGGCCGCTGGCAAAAAGAGATCGAGTCCACCGATGACACGATCAATGTCGAGGGCAAACGCGTTAGTTTCTCGAGCCACAGTACGCCTGCAGAGGTTCCATGGCGGGACCTGGGGGTGGACATCGTGGTGGAGAGTTCGGGAAAGTTTCGCACGCTGGAAACGCTGAACCCGTACTTTGAACAAGGTGTCAAGAAGGTCGTCGTCGCGGCACCCGTCAAGGAAGGTGCATTGAATGTGGTCATGGGTTGCAACGACGATCTTTATGATCCCGATCAGCACCATCTGCTTACCGCGGCGTCATGCACGACCAACTGCCTGGCTCCGGTCGTCAAGGTGGTCCACGAACAGTTTGGAATCAAGCATGGGGTGATCACCACGCTGCATGATGTTACCAACACGCAGGTGATCGTCGATACACCGCATGCCGATTTGCGTCGAGCGAGATCGGCTTTGAATTCGTTGGTTCCGACGACGACCGGTTCGGCGAAAGCGATCACGATGATCTACCCCGAGCTCGAAGGCAAATTGAATGGTTTGGCGGTTCGAGTGCCGCTACTCAATGCATCGCTGACCGACTGCGTGTTTGAGCTGCAGCGGCCCGCGAGTGCCGACGAAGTCAATGATCGACTAAAGGATGCATCGGAAGGCGATTTGAAGGGCATTCTTGGGTTTGAAACAAAGCCACTCGTGTCGGCGGATTACGTGAACGATATCCGTTCGGGAATCGTCGACGCTCCCTCGACGATGATGATCGACGAAACCATGGTGAAGATCCGGGTTTGGTACGACAACGAGGTCGGATACGCCAATCGCATGATGGAATTGGTCAAGAAGGTTGCTTGTCGTTTGCCAAGTCATGCACCCGCATAAAACCGTAGGGACACCAGTGGACAAAAAGAGCTACGGACTTGTTACAGCGGCGTATTGGGGGTTCACCCTGACCGACGGTGCCTTGCGCATGTTGGTGCTACTTCATTTTCATGAATTGGGGTATTCGCCGGTCAGCCTTGCGTTTCTGTTCTTGCTGTACGAATTCTGTGGGGTCATCACCAATTTATTGGGTGGTTGGATCGCATCACGCTACGGGCTTCGCATCACTCTGTTTGCTGGATTGGCACTGCAGATCGTTGCGTTGACGATGTTGTCGTTCATCCAGCCCGAGTGGGTCGCGTGGGTCTCGGTTGCCTACGTGATGGGCAGTCAAGCGATTTCCGGCATCGCCAAAGACTTGACGAAGATGAGTTCCAAGAGCGCGGTCAAGTTGTTGGTCAAGGATCCCGATGAAGCGGAAAGTCAATCGCGTCTTTACAAATGGGTGGCGGTATTGACGGGTAGCAAGAATGCATTGAAGGGCGTCGGTTTCTTGCTTGGTGGCGTGCTGCTTCAGTGGCTCGGCTTTGCAGCGTCGCTTTGGGCGATGGCGGCGGGGCTTGGCGTGGTGCTTGTGTGTTCGGTCACCATGCTCCGGTCCGAAATGGGGAAAGCCAAATCGAAGGTCCGGTTCAAGGAACTGTTTTCGAAAAACCGCGAGATCAACATCCTTTCGTTCGCTCGCTTCTTTCTGTTCGGAGCCCGAGATGTTTGGTTCGTCGTCGGACTTCCGGTCTTCCTCGCTTCGCATCTTGGTTGGAGCTTTGCCGGCATCGGCGGCTTTCTCGCCGCGTGGGTGATCGGTTATGGGTTCATCCAAGCATCGGCGCCACGGTTTGCAAACCGCACCGGCGGAATCACCGGCGGTGCACGAGCCGCACAGAGCTGGGGATTCACGCTGTTCCTCGTTTCACTCGCTCTGGCGATTGCCATCCAAGTCGACTTCTATCCCAACATCAGCATCCTGTTGGGGTTGGCGGTGTTCGGAGTGGTGTTTGCCGTGAACTCATCGGTTCATTCCTATCTGATCCTCGCCTACGCGGACTCGGACAAGGTTGCGCTGAATGTCGGTTTTTATTACATGGCAAATGCCTGTGGTCGGCTTGTGGGCACACTCCTATCGGGCACGATGTTTTTGCTTGCCGGATTGCCGGGATGCTTATGGACCTCGTGCGCGTTTGTGTTGATTGCCGCGGCGATGACGCTTTATTTGCCGACCTCCGACCGATCTTCCAAT
>NZ_JBFHFD010000704.1:0-4338 GCF_041583735.1 Novipirellula sp. | reverse complement strand
GACTCGTCTATCCGACATCTCGACTCGGCCCCGCTCCGGTAATTGGCAAAAACATCGTTGGCAAAACATTTAGAAACCGGAAACACTCTGCGGTGTCCGATCTTTTTGCCCTACATCTTTTTGCCGAGATCAGCGACCAACATTGCCCGCAGTGATACGATGCAGCAGCTAGCTCGAATTAGTAGTCCGCCTTGACTATCAAACGCCGGTCGACCGGCGGGCAGGAAGATGGGAGGGCAGGAAAATACGAAAGCAGAATCACACTGCGGCATCCCATTTTCCTGCCCCTACACTTTTCTGCCCCATCCAGTAACCAACGTTGCCCTCAGTGACATTACGCCGCTGCTCCATCGACGCGTCTATCCGACATCTCGACTCGGCCCCGCTCCGCCAATTGGCAAAAACATGGCTGGCAAAAGCATTTAGAAACCGGAAACTCTCTGCAGTGTCCTATCTTTTTGCCCTCCATCTTTTTGCCAAGATCAGCGACCAACATTGCCCGCAGTGATACGATGCAGCAGCTAGCTCGAATTAGAAGTCCGCCTTGACTATCAAACGCCGGTCGACCGGCGGGCAGGAAGATGGGGAGGGCAGGAAAATACGAAAGCAGAATCACACGGCGGCATCCCCTTTTCCTGCCCCTACATTTTCCTACCCCATCCAGTAACCAACGTTGCCCTCGGTGACATCACGCCGCTGCTCCATCGACTCGTCTATCCGACATCTCGACTCGGCCCCGCTCCGCCAATTGGCAAAAACATGGCTGGCAAAAATATTTAGAAACCGGAAACTCTCTGCGTTGTCCGATCTTTTTGCCCTACATCTTTTTGCCGAGATCAGCGACCAACATTGCCCGCAGTGATACGATGCAGCAGCTAGCTCGAATTAGAAGTCCGCCTTGACTATCAAACGCCGGCCAACCGGCGGGCAGGAAGATGGGGAGGGCAGGAAAATACGAAAGCAGAATCACACTGCGGCATCCCATTTTTCTGTCCCCTATATTTTCCTGCCCATTCACGGACCAAAGTTGCCCTCGGTGACATCACACCGCTGCTCCATCGACTCGTCTATCCGACATCTCGACTCGGCCCCGCACCGCCAATTGGCAAAAAGATGGCTCGCAAAAACATCTAGAAACCGGAAACGCTCTGCGGTGTCCGATCTTTTTGCCCTTCATCTTTTTGCC
Organism: Novipirellula sp.; assembly: GCF_041583735.1. Taxonomy (NCBI): domain Bacteria; kingdom Pseudomonadati; phylum Planctomycetota; class Planctomycetia; order Pirellulales; family Pirellulaceae; genus Novipirellula; species Novipirellula sp. The sequence continues at coordinate 3,152 of NZ_JBFHFD010000704.1, read as the reverse complement.
AAGATCAGCGACCAACATTGCCCGCACTGATACGAAACAGCAGCTAGCTCGAATTAGTAGTCCGCCTTGACTATCAAACGCCGGTCGACCGGCGGGCAGGAAGATGGGGAGGGCAGGAAAATACGAAAGCAGAACCACACGACGGTATCCCATTTTCCTGCCCCCTACATTTTCCTGCCCCATCCAGTAACCAACGTTGCCCTCGGTGACACCACACCGCTGCTCCATCGACTACGTCAATCCAAGGCATCGACTCAGCGCTGCACCGCCGTTAGGCAAAAAGATAGATGGCAAAAACATTAAGTATCTGGAAGCACTCTGCGGTATTTCGATGTTTCTGCGAGAAGCTTGGTCCTTGTGGTGGTGAGATGATTTCGGTCGGGTGTGATGTTCGAGCGTGTACGCCAACTCAGTCGAAACCGGGGCTTCATCTTGATCTACCTGCCGTCGATCGCAGATTGACGCCGGCGATCACTAAGTTAAAGGATGGGGCATTGTTCGTGTTAATGAGTGTGAGTTAGTGTTCCGCTGATTCACTGTGAATCGTTTTGTCGCCTGGTTGCGGCGGAATCATCCAGCACGATTCGTGCTTCTCCATACCGATATGCGGGTAGTAGCTCGCTGCCGCAGGAGCCGCCAGCAAAATCAACCGCGTTTGGAGTCCTGCGTTTTCATGGGACACGCGAATTAACTCGCGACCAATTCCGTGCCGCTGCTGAGCAAAATCAACCGCTAAGTCCGACAGGTACGTGCAATAAGCAAAGTCTGTGATCGACCGCGCCACGCCGACAAGCACGCCGGCCTCCGTGCGTGCCGTGACGACCAAGTCGGAGTTGATCAGCATCTTGGCAATCCTGGCGGTGTCCCCGACCGGCCTTCGCTCGGCTAATGTTGAACGGCGGAGTATATCAATGAACTCGACAGGCGTTAGATCGGGTTCGATCGCGTACTTCATTAGTTTACTCACGTATCACCATCTCAAAACTCAACCAAACGTGTTGGTGCTACCCACTAACCGCTTGCTCTGGGTGCAACGGATGTCCCATGGCAGCAGCCTCGCAAACACCGATGACCGCTCGCTTCACCCCGCCAACACAACCTCGACCGCCCGATGGTGGATGCCACCGCTTTCCATGCGGTTTGAGCTTGCCGAACTTGAATCGGATCGCTGCGAGAACAAGTGATGCGATGGAGCTCACTCGCTTGAACCCGGAGTCGGTGAAATCAAGATCGCGCAACCGCTTCCGGAACTCATCTTGGCCGTCAGCGAACTACTCGATGTGACCTGACGCGATTCGATCGTGACGAGTTTTTTGTCGTCGGGATGCTCGGCATAGATTGTCGCCGTGAACGAGCCTGGGCCGAGGAAGTCCAGCGGAATGTCGAGGCTGCGAGCTTCATTGACAATCGTTCCCACATACCAACGGTCGCCTTTTCGTCGGGCAACCGTCATGTAGCTACCGATCGATCCGTTGACCACCTTGGAATCATCCCAAGTCGTCGGCATCTCCTTCCAAAATCCCAGCTCAGGAAAGGATTTTCCGGCATACCGATCCGCCTGGTCGTACCAATGCAAGTACTGCAGCGGACTGTAGAACACGACTCCCAACGCCAGCTGAAACGATCGGCTGACGACTCGTCCATTCAGGTAGCAAGGCGTGAAATCGCCCGCTCCCGCGATCATCCGTGCAAAGGAAGTGGTCAGGACATTCTTCGGTGGGTTCCCTCGGTTCGCCTGTTCTTCGTTGCCCAGAATGCCTTCGACCGTTAACACATTGGGGTAGGTTCGTTCGATCCCAGTCAGCCGAAAATTGTCGTGGATATCAACGACCAATTTGTATTTCGCCGCAGTCTTAATCGCAGCGAACAAAAACTCCATGTCGGATTGGCTCTTCCAGTCGACGAAACCGAACTTCACTCCGCGAATGCCCCATTGATGGTAGGTGCGAAACGTCGTGTCCAGATCATATCGTGACATTGCGATCTTGTTGATGTAGCAGATCAAACCGATTCCATGTTCGTCCGCGTAGCGAATCGTCTCTTTCATGTCGATCGAGTCGATGACGGTCAACGGGTTCGAATCGGCGGCCCGTTCAGGTCCATACCAGCCAGCGTCATAGTGGACGTATTGGTAGTTGTTGGCAGCGGCGTAGTCGATGATCGCCTTGGCGGCGTCTGTCGACAGATTGCTTCGCCAAACCTTGCCCGGCTTGATCCAAGCGGTGTCGTCGAGCACACAGGGTGGCGAAAGATTCTGCAGCAGGTAGTGATGTTCGACCAGTGTACCAGAGTGCTCGGCAACCATGATCACTCGCCATGGAGTCGTTAGAGAATCGGCGGCCGTCACCGTTCCGCTACGGAACCGCGTTACCAACTGCAGATCGCCGGATCGATTCAGCATCATCGGCGCGTAATGTTCGAGATCTCCCGCTTCAGCGATCGCCACAAAATGCGATCCGGTTTCTAGCAGTAGCGGCCGGATGGCCTGGTCCGGCATCTCGGAGAGCCGCACCTTGGAATACTCTGCTTGCGGATAGTCGTCCCAGTAGACGAAGTGATCGTCAGTGAATTGGAATTGACTGTCTTCCGAAACGAGCTTGATGTTCGCAACGCCCTGCTGCTGTGGAATCGTGTAGCGGAAGGCGACTCCTTCGTCGTACGCCCGGAACGTGAGGTCGAGTCGTCGCTTCGCTTCCGATACTTCCCGAAGCTGGACAACGCATTCGTTGTACGCATCCGGGTACGAACTCTTCGATCCGACCACGGGGACCCAGCTACCCGTCTGTGAATCGGTCCGTGTACTCTCGACCACGAAGCGGTCACTCCACGGGTCACCCTCGAGATTCAATGAGAGTGAGGAATCCGAAAGGATCGTCGTGCCTTGGTAGGAGACACGGTAGTGTGGCACTCCTTCCCGCAGTGAAAACTGAATCACTTGGTTTCCCGATGGCGAAGAGACCATCGCCTCTTCAGCCGACAAACCGCGATCAGGCAACACGAGCATCAACAAGCAAACAGTCAAGAACGAGGAGGGCTTTCGTATCGATGTCACTGTTGGTAATTCCAGTCGTTCGGGGGCGGTTTTCTAAATTTGATCAGACGGTTCATTCCGTGCATCAATTATGCACCAAAACCCGTGTCCTTGTTGAACG
>NZ_JBFHFD010000703.1:0-4341 GCF_041583735.1 Novipirellula sp. | reverse complement strand
GTAACCTATCTCGGACAACTTGCTGGACACCAACATGGGGGCAGTTGATTTCGCCATGATGGGGTGTTAAGTTGCCTTGTGATTGCCTAAAGGTTGTCAGCGGCACCTTTTGCCCCGTCGGCACATTTTGACTTTCCATTTCGTACCACCCGAACTATTTTTAGACTGCGTTTCGGTTCGGCAATTCGGTTCCGTTTGACCATGCGATGCCGCTGCGAACTTAGGCTCGACTTGGAACGGATTTTTGAACTAAGTTCAGCAAACTGAACAGGGTTTGTGTGTCATGATGAGCGAATTCGGAATGCATACGAGTCCATTTTTCCCATCCTCAAACACTCGGATTCCCGAGTTGCGTGGGACTGCCCTTCGCCAATAGGCAAACGTATGTGTGGAATTGTCGGTTACGTTGGAAGCGATAACGCAGGTAGCTTCCTGGTAGACGGTTTGCGTCGCTTGGAATATCGCGGCTACGACAGTGCAGGTGTCGCGATTTTTGGGGGCAATTCGTTTAGTGTCACTCGTTCGGTTGGACGTATCGATGCGCTCGCTTCGCAACTGGGGACCGTGCCACCCACAGGCACACTCGGGCTAGGTCACACGCGTTGGGCCACGCACGGACCTGCGACCGTCGAGAACGCGCATCCCCATCTCGGCGGCGATGGCGAAGTGGTCTTGGTTCACAACGGGGTGATCGAGAATTTTCAAGTTCTCAAAGACGAGTTGATCGCCAAGGGGTATCACTTTGCTTCGGCAACCGACAGCGAAGTGATCGCACATCTGGTCGCCGAAGGACTCAAGAATACGCCGGAAACCCCGGACCAACCCAACATCCGCTATCTGACGGCGGTGCAGTGGGCGATTTCACGGCTTCGCGGGACCTACGGTTTAGCAATCGCGTTTCGTGATCACCCGAACTTTATGATCGCGGCTCGCTTTGGCAGCCCGCTGGTGATCGGTGTGGGCAAAGGCGAGTACTTTGTTGCGAGCGACGCGTCGCCGTTGGTGGGCCGTACGGACCGGATTGTTTATTTGGCGGATCACCAAATTGCCGTGCTGACCCCCGAGGGATTTTCGGTACTGCACCGTGATCAGGGCAAAGTACGTGTCGACATTCGTCCGTTAGAGACCGAATCGGGCGAGGCCTCTCTGGAAGGTTTCGACCACTACATGCTCAAGGAAATCTACGAGCAACCCGAAGCGCTTCGCAACGCGATGCGAGGCCGATTGGACGACGAAAACGCGACCGCCGTCTTTGGTGGTTTGAATCTGACGCCGCAACAATTGCGAACGGTCGAACGGATCATTTTGACCGGCTGTGGAACCAGTTGGCACTCGGCGCTGGTGGGCGAATATCTGATCGAAGACCTCGCGCGTATTCCGGTCAACGTTGAATACGCCAGCGAGTTACGCTATCGAAATCCGCCCATCGAAAACAACACGTTGGTGTTCGGGATTACCCAAAGTGGTGAGACCGCGGATACGCTCGCAGCACTGCGAGAAACAAAACGCAAAGGTCACCGCGCGTTGGCGGTTTGTAACGTCGTCGGCAGCTCGATCGCTCAGGCCGCTGACGGAGGCGTCTACTTGCACGCCGGTCCCGAGATCGGAGTCGCAAGCACCAAGGCGTTCACGTCGCAGTGCTGTGTGCTCGCGATGCTTGCGTTGTACTTTGGTCGATTGCGGCATCTCAGTTTCGAAAGCGGCAAATCGATCATCGAAGATTTGCGTCAACTGCCCAACGCAGTCCAGCAAGCGTTGACGTGTAACGAACAGGTCCGCGATGTGGCCAAGAAGTATCAAAACGCATCGACGGTTTTGTATTTAGGTCGTCAATACAATTTCCCCACCGCGCTCGAAGGGGCGCTGAAGTTAAAAGAGATCAGCTACATACACGCTGAGGGATATCCAGCGGCGGAAATGAAGCATGGTCCGATCGCGCTAGTGGATAACGAAACCCCAAGCGTGTTTATCATTCCTCGCGGCACGACGTACGACAAAGTGATGTCGAACATGGAAGAGGTCAAAGCTCGTGGCGGTCCCGTGATCGCGTTGGCGAGTGAAGATGACCCGCAAGTCCAAGCGGTCGCCGACGATGTGATTGCGGTGCCTCAAGTCGCCGAATTTTTGCAGCCGATCGTGAATGTCGTGCCACTGCAATTGTTGTCGTATCACATCGCGCTTTTGCGAGGATGCGATGTGGATAAACCGCGAAACTTGGCAAAAAGTGTGACGGTAGAGTAATCCCGATTTTCCTGCTAAGTAAAAACACTCTTCTCCTCTTTCTCGATTGAAAAGAACGCAACCATGAAAAAGAATCGACTCAGCGACAATTCACGCAAAGCATTGATGATCAACATTGGTGAATCCGCAGGCAAGGAAGTGGCAGATTTGATTGCCCAAATGGCCGCCGAGATTGAAGAGCTTCGGCAAACGAAGGTCAGCGTGACTCGCATCGTGCCCGGCGTTCACGATTCCGTGGCGATGATCGAAGAACCCGTCTAAACACGGATTCCCATTCAAAGTGGGGGATTCGCAGGGACGGGGCAATGTCTCCGGCTTAACCCGAAGCGTAAGCGAGAGAAGCTTATTCTGGACTCCGTCCCTCGCTTACGCTTCGGGTTGCCGTTTTTTTAAGCCGGACGCTCTCTCGTGCTTCGCGGCTTTCCTGACCAACCCTTGCTTGGAAAGACACACGCCGCTCGCGAAGGCTCCGCGACATCCTCTGCCACTCTCTGGGCTGCATTTAGCCTGTTCCCCCCTCTCTCTCTCCATACTCTGGTCCTTGAACCCGATCCATTCATGAGCACTTACCTTGTTACCGGTACCGCCGGATTCATTGGTTATCATCTCGCCTTGCGACTTCTGAAGCAGGGTGTCGACGTCGTCGGTATCGACATCGTTAATGATTACTACGACGTTCAACTGAAACGTGACCGGCTTGCTCAGTTGCTTGATTTTGACAACTTCACTCCGATTGAATCGGATCTTGCGGACACCGCAGCGGTGATGGATGTGTTTCGCAAACATGACTTCAGCCGTGTCGTGCACTTGGCTGCACAAGCTGGTGTCCGCTACTCGCTCGAGAATCCTCACGCCTACGTGACAAGCAATGTGGTCGCGTTTATGAACGTGCTCGAAGCTTGCCGTCACGCCAAGACGCCGCACTTGACCTACGCCAGCAGCAGCAGCGTGTATGGCGGTTGCACTCAGATGCCATTCTCGGTGCATGACCGAGTCGACCATCCGCTTAGCCTGTATGCGGCGACGAAGAAGGGAAATGAGCTGACCGCGCACACCTACAGCCATCTCTATGATCTGCCGACGACGGGGCTGCGTTTCTTTACTGTCTATGGGCCTTGGGGACGTCCCGATATGGCGTTGTTCTTGTTCACCAAAGCAATTTTGGAAGGCAAGCCAATCAACGTGTTTAATCACGGCAAGATGCAACGTGACTTTACCTATATCGACGATATCGTCGAAGGCGTGCATCGCGTATCGGAACAGATTGCCCAGCCTAATCCGAATTGGGACAGCAATAATCCCGACCCGGCCACCAGCAAAGCACCTTACCGTGTCTTCAATATCGGCAACAATCAACCAGTCGAACTCGCACACTTCATCGAAGTGATCGAGAACGCGATTGGCATCAAGGCGGTCAAGAACATGATGCCGATGCAACCGGGCGACGTGCCGGCCACCTTTGCCGACGTCGATGCGCTGGAAGACGCCGTCGGATTCCGCCCCAAAACGTCAATCGAAACCGGGGTCAAGGCGTTCGTTGATTGGTACCGCGGATATTACAAAGTCTAATCGCCAACTTTTCTCGGACTTCTCTTCCGATTGGGTTTAGGATTTGTAACGGTTATGCCGATCCTAGTGATTAGATGCATTGCCCTGCTCGGTGGTTTTTGGTTCTAAGGGGGCAATGTGTCACAAAGAAGCTGTTAAAGCCGCTGTACTAGCAAAACGCAAACGCTTCAACGCCCCCTCGAAACAAGAAGTTCTCGACCCATGCAACGCCCCGATCAACAATACGTGACTCCACCGTTTCCAGCATTCCCAAGTGTTTCACGGTACGTTCCGCTTGGTTCGATCGCCGACGCGATGACGCGTGTCTGCCGCAGCGTGGATGCCCGTGAAGGCGTCTCGCTGGTCGTCGGACCTCCGGGCACCGGCAAGTCGCTGCTTTGTTCGCTGTTGGTCGATCGCTATCGTCAAACTCACGACGTTGTGATCCTGGGCGAAACGCCAATCGACACCCGAGCAGCCTATTTGCGTCATCTGCTGCATCATCTTGGTGCCGATTACCGCGGCATCGCTGATGCCGATCTGCAGTTGGCC
>NZ_JBFHFD010000702.1:0-4366 GCF_041583735.1 Novipirellula sp. | reverse complement strand
CCATCGTTAGCGACACGACTTCGTCGACCGTGAAACGAGCTCGCGGGGTGTCGCTGGAAACGCGATTGACGCAGTACTGGCAATCGTAGATGCAGAAATTCGTCAACAAGATTTTCAGCAGCGAGATACAGCGACCATCCGGGGTGTAGCTGTGACAGATCCCCATCCCTTCGGTGCTGCCGATCTTGCTGTCGGGGCGCGTGCTTTTGGCACCGCTGCTGGCGCAGGAAGCATCGTATTTAGCAGCGTCGGCAAGGATCGCGAGCTTGTCGCGTACGTCCATGGGAACTCGATCGGAAAAGGAAGCGGATGAGGAAATCAAGAAGCGACACAGAAGGAAAACCTGCGTGCACGGCACGGTGCGCAGTGAGATTGTGCTAAGTAGGCAAATGGCGAGCCAAAATGCGGGCACGAGACGCTTGATCAACGCCGGAGCGCAACCGTGGCATGACGTCTTAACCGCAGAACGCGGAGCGAATTCACGAAGCGAGCGGTGGATTTAGAAAAAATTCACAGGGGCTGATTCAAACAAGACGCGAATCGAAAGAAGCAGTCGTGACGCGAGAAAGAGCGACCGTCTTCGCTAATCCCGTTATTTACAGGACCGCGTCGCAATTACCGACACAACCCGACGCATGAGTTTTAAAGTTGCGTTTTTGTATTGAGCGGCAAATCCCCGGACGTTTACCTAGTCCAGACCAACGGGCTGGGACCAAGAAAACGAATGAATTGTAGGGCCAACGGCCTGGCTGTTTGCTGGGACTTAATGAGGGCAGGCTAGGCAAATTGCTTGGCCTTTGGCCCGAAGGACGTCTAAACGCGCAACATCAAAAAGCGTCAGCGAGGGACCGCGCCAAGATCGAGATTCCCTCGCTGACGCTTCGGGTTGTCAATTCCCTTAGCCGGACGCTCTGAAGACATCCGCGATGTGTAAACACCGAAGCACCCCGGGTTGGCTTACCAGCGGTCGATGGGGCGGTCGAGAATCTCGCGGAGCAGGACGGCTTGCTGGATCCCTTCGGGGCTTTGCAACAATCGCAGCAAATCGGCTGCGACATTACCGGTCATTTGCGGCCCGGGAGCAAATTGAGGGGTCGCTTGACTGCCCCCCTTTTTCACTTTGGCCATCGCTTTGGCGGCGATCGATTCCGCTTCCGCCGCCGCTCGTTTCGCTTCCTCGATCTTCCGCTGTCGCTCTTGCCAAGGACTCGGTTCGTCCTCGACCACTTCGGCAACAAAAATTTCCTCTTCGACCTCGCGTATCATTCGCTCGGTGCGATGGTTGCTGTACTGAGGCCGCTTTCGCTGCTCGGGAACCGCAGGTTGAGGTGCGGCAGGACGGGCTGCTGGTGCTGGTGGACGGGCCGCCGCAGGGGGATTGCCCGCGTTCGCTTGACGACGCTGGGCAGCACGACGCAGAAAGTCTTCGAGGTCACCAGCCATGATAGTTTCTTCGGTTTTGATTTACTCGGTCGAACGTCCGCTCCGTTAGCGATCACGCGTTCTTTCAGTCTTTACCATAATTCGTTTCGACCACGTGACGACCTGTTCCCGCAATCGTCTTCCGCATTTCCGTATCCGCACTGACGTTCTGCAGTTTGTAGTAATCGAGGATGTGCAGGTTACCACTGCGGAACGCTTCGGCCATCGCTTCGGGCACCGAGGCTTGTGCCAAGACCAACGATGCGCGGCTCTCTTCAATCTTGGCCTGCATCTCTTGTTCTTCGGCGACCGCGGATGCTCGTTTGCCTTCGGCTCGAGCTCGCGCGACTTGCGTGTCGGCTTCGGCTTGATCGGCTTGCAAGCGAGCTCCGATGTTGGCACCGACATCGATATCGGCGATATCAATCGAAACGATTTCGAACGCGGTTTGCGAATCGAGTCTTTTGGCGAGTACCGCTTTACTGATCACGTCTGGATTTTCGAGCACCGCTTTGTGATTGGTCGCACTACCGATCGCACTGACGATCCCTTCGCCGACACGAGCGATGATGGTTTCTTCGGTCGCACCGCCAATCAATTGTTGCAGGTTTGCACGCACGGTCACGCGAGCTTTCACTTTCAACTGGATGCCGTCTTTGGCGACCGCATCGAGCGACGGTTTGACCGATCCACGCGGTGGGCAATCGATGACCTTCGGATAAACACTGGTTTGCACCGATTCCAAAACATCACGGCCAGCCAAATCGATCGCCGTGGCTTCGCGAAAGGTCAGCGAGATCGTCTTTGCCTTCTTTGCCGCAATCAGAGCTCGGATAACCTGCTGGACATTACCGCCGGCCAAGTAGTGGGCTTCGAGCGCCTCGCCGGTGATCTCAGGATCTTCGAGTCCTGCCTGAGTCGCCATGATCTTGCTGCGTACGATGCTGCGGGCATTGACCTTTCGGAACGTCATCCCTAACAGATTGAAGATCGAGATGTTCGCACCGGTCAGTTGCGATTGAATCCACAAACCGAAATAGCTTGCGAACACAAATAACAACACCATCATCCCCGCGAACAGAACCAATGCACCGATCAAAATCGGCACCGTCGCGTCAGGCAACTCTTGAGCAAGGAGGGCAAGTTTTAACATCGGGTGCAGTTCCAAAGGGGAGGCGAGCTCAAGTCCAAAGGGGAAGCAAACTCAGGCTAAAACACTTGCGGTGTCAAAGCGAATCGATCAAGGAGGCATCTCTGCCCCCTAATGTCCCGCTCTGCGAGGCCAATGTCAACTATGGCAACCCTTGCCATGGCCGACAAACACGCTCGACCAATGCAGGATTAGTCGCCAAGGACAGGCGGGAAGCCGATCCCACATTTCCAGCCGGGACCGAACGGCTAAACATGCCGGACTAATTCGGGCTCGAATCGAGATCCAGCGTATCAAAATCGAACGATTCGGGCGGGTTTTCGAGCGATGGCGGTGACACAGGCGGCTCCGATGTTTCAGGCGATACGGCGTCAGCTTGCTCGGCCGCCGCACGCTCGGCTTCGCTGATCGGACGCACATAGATCTTTCCCGCTTCCACCTTGGTCACAATGATCGATTGTCCCGCGTCGATCGGCATTCCTAAACTAACCGCATCCAATCGCACATCGTCCACCTTGACCAATCCGCTTGGCAGCAGATGGGTTTTTGCGATCCCAATGTGCCCCACCAAGTCGTCTAGCGGAGTACCGTTAGCGAGCGTTCGCTTGGCGCGCCCTTCGTTCATTTCACCGGGTCGCCGATTCAAAATCCGGCGGCCAATCGGGGTGTGTGGCCAGACGCGGATTACGGCAACGAAGATCAACGGCGTCGTGATTGCGACGATGATCAACAATGTAAACCCGGCGGTCATGCTGTGAGCAAACGCTACCGCCAACGCCGAGATGATCGTCACTACCGCAGCGATTCCGACCAACCCGCCCGTTGGAATCATAAACTCCAAAACCAGCAGAATGTAGAACAGCAAAAGAAGGCCGTACGCGTAGTAGAGCGGCATTAACTTTCTACCGCCTCGACCACGATCCGCGTTCCATGGATCTCGAACACGCGCACCGGATCCCCCGATGCAATCGGAGTCCCATCACTGACCACCTGGACGATCTGGTCACCAAACCGTGCCTTGCCCGCCGGACGTAGCGGGGTGGTAGCGGTTCCCACTTGGCCTTGCAAATGAGTGTAATCAGCAAGTTTTTCAGCTTCATTGACGGCGGCGGTATCAGGCGGTTCCATCGTCAAACTGCCCAACAGCGGCACGTGTGGCATCAACATACGAAACGCAATAAAGCCACCGATCAATCCGAACCCGGCAAACAATGCCGTCCAGATGCTTTGCGTTAACACTTGCAACTGATAAACATTTCGCGGCACAATAAACGTCTGGCTCATCAACACAATCCCCAGCACGGTCAAACCGATCCCGCCAATCCCAAACACGCCAAACCCCGGCACCACGAACACTTCGATTGCAATACAGATCAAGCCAAGTGAAAACGCCAACAGCTCGAGCCATTCGGCGGTCCCGGCCAAAAATTTGATCCAAAAATACATGGCGAAACAGACCACGGCGATAAACCCTGGAATTCCCAAACCGGGTGCATTCGCTTCGGTCGACAGTGCGGCAAAGCCGATGAATAGCAATAGAAACGCCAACGCGTGACTACGGCCAAGCTTTTCAATGAACCGCACCATCTTGCGATCCGTGACCGGCGGCGGAGTCCCGCTCAGCCCGACGCGACGCGAAACATCATCAACCGACGATGACTCGCCATCGGCTAACCCCAACGCGATCGCTTGGGCGGACGTCAAACCCGCAGCCAATTCGATCCGTTCGCCGCGCTGCCATCGATCGCGTTCCGCTTCCACGTCGGCCGCACCTTCGATCAAGTCCGATTCGGT
>NZ_JBFHFD010000701.1:0-4387 GCF_041583735.1 Novipirellula sp. | reverse complement strand
TGGCGAGTTTGGCGGACATGGTTATCCCGTCCAGGGACACCTGTGGGATGCCAATCGCGACAATTGGGGCTACGGTGGATTGCCAAAAACGCTGCAGGAATTCAAGGATCGCTATATCGAATCGATGCGACGACTCGAAGAGTTGGAATCCAACGGAATCGCCGGAGGCGTGTACACGCAAACCACCGATGTGGAAGGCGAGATCAATGGGTTGATGACGTACGACCGCCGGGTTCTAAAAATCCCCGCAAGCGAACTGAGCAAAATTCACGCGAATCTGGTGAAGTAAAAAAATGATTCGGGCGCGTCACCCGTAGCGGAAGTCGTCAAGACGTTCGTTCGATCCTGTTATGGTTCAAACGAAGCGGCGTATTGTTTACGCCGGAGCGGTCCCGGCAAGAGTGATCGTTAGCGGCTTTGACGCTAGCCACCGTTCCGTTGTTCAACAAAATTCGGTGTCCAACAAAATTCGTGTCCAACAAAACGCCCCAAGAAACGTACACATCGGATCCGCGGCCAGCGCTGGGCCGCTAAATCTTCGGTGCTGACGTCGGATATTAGGTGGGATTTTTCTTTCGGCCTTTACTTCAGTCACCTCTCCACCGACGAAGTCGGGGGAGAGGTCGAGCACGCCCTAAAGGCGTTGCTCGGGTGAGGGGGCGACCGCGCTATCGCCCGAGCAATTCCGGTGCAAACGGCGTTCTCGTCGCCATCGACTTGCTCGGTCAGCCCCCTCACCCGAACGTCGCTGAAGGCTCCGCTGGACCTCTCCCCCAACGAAGTTGGTGGAGAGGTGGCAGAAAAGCCGCGCAACACCAAATTACGTCAACCCCAAAGTTTTAGCAGTCCAGAGCAAAACCTTCGGTCTCATTGGAACGATTTATACGCTGCAACCGGACCGCTCGCGACGTATCGTTGGCACGTCAGCGGGCTTGCCGTGCTTCTACCGCCCCGCTGAAGATCTCGTGAGCCACCAGCGTGATCATTCCGAAGATCAACGGCAGCACATAGTACAGAATTCGGAAGATCAGCACGGACGCGAGCACCGAGTCGCCCACCGTTCCTTTGAGCAGCGTCACTAAGATCACCTCCAACACGCCTAGCCCGCCGGGGACCTGCGTCATCAGCGAGATCGCAATCGCGACCAGGTAGGCGGCCAGGACTTGCGCGAATGGCACTGCCGCGTCGACGGGAAGGACCAGATACAACGCGGTGGCGGAGATCAGCAAATCGACCGCGGCCACCGAAGCTTGCACCGACATCAATCCCAATGCGGGGGGACGCAAATGCAACTCGCCAATCGGCCAAGGTTTGTGCCATAGCCAGCACACCAGCGCGTAGCCAAACGCAAGGCAGAGCAAAATGACGCCGAGCGTCCGGGTGCCAAACGGCAATTCGACCGATGCCGGCAATTCAATTGGCACCGAGACCAGCACGATCCCACCTAAAAACCACAGCCCGCTCCAAAACGTCAAACCACAAATCGAGATCAAAACCACGATTTGACGTGCCGTTAACCCCCATCGGGAATAGAAACGGTAACGGATCGGGGCACCGGCCATAAAGGTGCCCAAATTGTTGCCAAGCGTGAATCCCATAAACGAGACCAACGCGACACGGCGTAGCGGCAGCGATCGGCAGATGTAACGCAGCGCCAACAAATCGTAGGCGATCAGCAACCCGTAGTTCAGCGCGATCAGAAAGGCTGCGATTCCGAGATAAATCGTCGGGACGCCCGTAAAACCGGCCTTAAAGTCGTCCCAGGTTACCTCATGTGCTTCGCGCCAAAGCAATTTGATCGCCAACAGAAACAGCAGGCATGCAAACGCAGGCCCAGCGATCGCACGGAGTTTTTGTTTGGGCAAGGTGAGGCTCGGCTGAGCAGAACAGGGAATGGGTGGGGACGGTAGTTGCCAATTGTGCCGGTTCAGCCTCGTTCGGCAAGCCCGCTAAGGATCAAGCCTGCTAAGGATAACGGAGCCACTAAGTATAAGGTCCCACAAATCCTAGCGGACCCGCGGCACAAAATGAAAACGCAATGCCGCCTAAGATCCCAAACTTAGCCCGGTAGCCGAACTAGCGTGTTGTTTGCCAAACTGTAGGCCTTGGGAATCTCGATCAATCAACAAAATTCCCTCTAATTTCACTTCAACCTTTGCCTGCAAACAGAAACATGAAAACCGTTCGACATGAATTAGTGGTGCTTGGTGGTGGTCCTGCAGGATACGTCGCCGCAATCCGTGCCGCCCAACTTGGAATCGATGTTGCCTGTATCGACGAGAACGCTCAATTCGGTGGGACGTGTGTGCGTGTCGGATGTATCCCCAGCAAAGCGCTGCTCGAATCGAGCCATCTGTACGAGGATGCCAAACACAAATTCAGCGAACATGGGATTAAAGTCGGCGGACTGGAATTCGACCTCGACGCCATGATGGCTCGCAAGAAAAAGATCGTCGACACGCTGACCGGCGGCATCGACATGCTATTCAAAAAGCGGGGCGTCACTCCCTATCGCGGCCGCGGTAAATTCAAAGACCACGAAACGATTCAAGTCGACGGTGATGAACCGGTTTTGGTGCAAGCCGACCAGGTGCTGATCTGTGCCGGCAGCCGTCCTGCCAAGCTCAGTTTTATCGAAGAGGATGGCGACCGCATCGGCAACAGCACCACCGCACTCTCATTTCCCGACGTTCCTAAGCGATTGATCGTGATCGGTGGCGGTTACATCGGTTTGGAAATGAGTGCCGTGTGGAATCGGCTAGGCAGCGAAGTGATCGTGTTGGAAGCCCTCGACCGCATCATGCCTGGTATCGACGGCGAGATCGCCCAACTGGCGCATCGCACCTTTAAACGGCAAGGACTCGATATTCGCACCAGCACCTTTGTTGATTCCGCCAAACGCGACGGGGATGAGTGTGTCGTGCAAATCAAAGATGGCGAAGCTCTGCGTGCGGACCGCGTGTTGTTGGCGACCGGACGCACCCCCGCCACCGACAACATCGGACTCGAATCGATCGGATTGGAAACCGATAAGCGAGGCTTCATCAGCGTCAACGAAGAATTCCAAACGTCACTCGAAGGCGTCTATGCGATCGGCGACTGTATCGGTGGCGCGATGTTGGCGCACAAGGCGATGGAAGAAGCGATCGTGTGTGTCGAACGCATGGTTGGCATTAAAAGTCACATTAACTACGACGTGATACCGGCGATCGTTTATACCCATCCCGAGATCGCGATGGTGGGACAAACCGAAGAGCAGTTGAAGGAAGCTGGCATCGAGTACAAGAAGGGCGTCTGCCCGTTTGGCGCCAACGGACGTGCTCGCACGCTGGGCGAACCCGAAGGCCGCGTCAAGATTCTGGCCGATGCGGCAACCGACCGCGTCCTGGGCGTGCACATCATCGGTGCCCGAGCTGGCGACATGATCGCCGAAGCGGCCACTGCGATGGAGTTCGGAGCGAGCAGCGAAGATATCGCTCGCACCTGCCACGCGCATCCAACGATGTCCGAAATCGTCCACGAAGCCGCATTGGCCGTCGCCGAACGCGCGATCCATACGTTTTAAGTAGACCAGATGGTTTATCGGCGAACGCAGCTTGATGGCCACCTCTGCACCTACTGAATGGCTGCGGAGAAAAATCCGGCGTATCGCGAGCGTGCTGTCACCTCTCCCAAACGCAGGAGACTGCTGAGGAACTAGCATTTAATGAACGCTTTCCGGGGAAGTGAGTGCTTCCCATTTTTCATAGCGGATGGCCGTGTTGTTTCGAAGCCAGAATTTTCTTATCTGGCAGCTTAATCTATCGCTCCAAGCCGCTGAATCTAGCGATTTATGTGCCTTTCTCAATTCATTGTAGGTTCAATGCGCACAACTCTACCTCTCCCTTGAGAAGTTTAAGCATCCGTTTCACGTTGATCACGAAACAGGTCATGATCTGCTGGACCCTCACCTTGCTTAGCCCCCAGAAGCGAGCTCGTCGTCCACCGTGATGACGGACGATCTCGTTGATCTTTCGCTCGATCGCAGGATGCTCACGACGAACCCGTTCATACTCCGCTGTCATCGACTTCTGGCGGGCTCGTTCGTATTCATGCTCAAATTCATTCTTGTTCACTTGCCGGCCCCATCGACTGGTCTCTTTCATCTTGGGATGGCACTGAGACAACAGCGGACAGGCGAGACATCGCTTTTTGCCAAAATTAAAAAATCTCGAATGAGGCTTCTCCTTTTTGAACCAAGCTTTTCCTGAGACTTGGCCACCGGGGCAAGTCACTCGTGTTTTGTCCTCATTCAATTGAAACTCACTCGCAGCAAAGCCGATTGTTTTTTCGCGTGCCGCTGGCGGCGTTATGACTTCGACAGCCAAGCCTGCAGGATCTTCAAGAG
>NZ_JBFHFD010000700.1:0-4422 GCF_041583735.1 Novipirellula sp. | reverse complement strand
GATCGTGACGCCTTGTACCGCTACTTGGACGAGGCCCGATTTGGCTTTGAACGCGATTTGGTGGGCTTGGGGGCGGTCGATCTCACGGGCAACGAGGCATCCGAAACACAAAAAACGGGGAACGTGCAAACCGCCGCTGCCCCGGCGGTGCCGCAAGTCGGTGTGTTGCCGTTGATGCAGCAGCCCGACGTCTATTTGAACCATGTTGTTGCGTTTGCCGGTCGTCCTGCGCGTGTCGAGCGACATACGGCGACCTCCAATGAATATCAGATTGCCCACTATTGGCACCTTTGGCTGCGGCCGGTCGACGGCGCCGATCGCCCCCTCTTGGCCGTCGTCGACGAGGTTCCCGAGTCGATTGCAAATTGGGCCTCCGAGAATGCGGGGACCGAAAAAACGGATACCGAGGAAGCCCCTGTGCTATGGATCACTGGCCGCTTTCTAAAGCGATTGGCGTATCGATCCAGTGTCGGAGCGGATTCCACGCCTGTGATTGTCGGACGGATTTTGACGTTGCCCCCCGGCGCCGAAACGGAATCCGCGTCGCAATCAAGTTCGCTGGTCTCTGACGATGGGGGCTCGCGTTCGCTGTGGGGGATGATCGTGTTTGCAGTGCTACTTGGCGTCGGATTGGCCGCGTTTGCGATGTGGCGGACCGCCGTGTCGGCAAGACAAAGCCGCGAATTGCGACATGCCAAGGAACGCCAACCTGCATCGTTTCTCGAACAATTGACACCGCGACATGGCGATCCATCTCAGCCAGCGGCGGATACAGACATCGAGTCGTCCCCACCAGAGAATCATAATGACACAGCCCACTGACAGAATTATTTTTCCAGCAGAGGCGTCGGTCACGCTGCGACCGGGCGGCTCGCGCCCTACCGCTACTAAACCAGGTGGCTCGCGCCGCACCGCTACCAACGTCGAGGACGCTACCCAAGTCGATCGCTTGAGAGCGTGGTTGTGGGTCTGGGGAATCGTAGGGGTGTTGTCCCTGGGACTGTTCCCTCGATCGCTCGACGCCCAGTCGGAACTGTTACAGGCAGCCGGTTTTGATTCGCCGCGAATCGAGCAGCTTTATCCTGCTGATGACGACGAGTCGATTGGCGAATTGGCGAAGCTGATTTACCGAATCAATCGGCTTAGTCGTAGCTCTATAGAGAAATCGCTCTCCACCGAAATCTCCAGCTCGCTCCGTGGGCCTGCGGTTGGGCTGGGGCAAGTTGTCGCAGTCGAGGGGGCGGTTGTGAAGGTTCAGTCGCTAAAAGTGCCAGCCCGATTGGTCGAGTTCTTGGAAATGCGACAACTCGATCTGGTGACCGTGGAAACGGGGAAACAGGATGAACGGAGTGCGGTCGAAGTGATTACGTCGGGGCTTCCCGCGGCGGTTCGCAGCGGTGACCGGATCGCTGGGTTAGGCGTTGTCATTGATGCGAAGCCAGACAGCGGAGGCGACGGCAACGTGGCCGATGCCATCGCGGCACTACCGCTGCAGTGGTTTCCGGCGAATCCCGAGAAGGTCGGTTGGCAGTTACTCGCCAAACAGGGCGTTAGCTTGGGCGAGCTTTCTGGGGTCGCCTCGCGCAACCGGCAACCGCTTTCCAGTGACGATACCGAACTGTTTTACTCGATGCTGGCCGCGGCGGATCGGATCGCGAAATTGCCCGCAGCCGAGCGTGTTGCAGCAAAACCGGTCGAGCCGATTGCGTTGCTGAAGACGCCTGAGGCGTTTACTGCGGAGTGGCTGCGGATGGAGGTCGAAGTCGTTCAGGTGACGCGAATTTCCGTGACCGAACCTGCCCGCATCAAGCAGTTGGGGGCAGATCATTATTATCAAGTCGATGCGATGGGCGACCTCGGTAATGTCAAAGTCCAGATTGATTCGGGGACTGATGCGGCGGGCGACAGCCCGTTGTTTCAGAACCGATATCCCATCTCGTTGGTGTTTAAGACGCTGCCGGCGTTTTTGCAAAACAAACTGCGGGCCGAGGGGAAAGCGGAGGCGATCGTGGCCGATTTGACGGTGCTCGTTGCCGCGGACGCGTTTTTCTTTCGCTTGTGGAGTTATCCGACGGCGTACATGCAGCGGTTCGGTGGCGGAAATCAGTTTGGACCGCTGTTGATCGGCGCCGATATGATCAATCGCGAACCGACCGAAGCGGACCCTGTCGGCGTGAGCATCTTTGGCTGGATCGCGGCGGTGGCGGTGGGGGTGGGAATGTTGGCAATCTTGGTTTGGAATGTCGTCACCGGACGGCGTGATCGCGAAGTGCAACGTCAACGCAAAGATCGCGAGGCGGACGAGTTGCGGTTGCCACAGTAGATCCACCCAGCTTCCGATCCACCGGGCTTCCGATCTACCGAGCCAATTTGTGTTTGATCGCCAGAAATCTAGCGAGCGTCTACTTGACCCACGGCTCGCTTGCGAGAGGATAACGCCTTAGAAAATCATCGAAATGAGAAAGCGATTTCCATTTTGCCCTCTCACACAACTTCCCAATATTTTCCCCGCGAGCGAAACAAATGCGCCGAGCAAAAATTACCGTCATCGGAGCCGGAAACGTCGGAGCCACCTGTGCTCATTGGTGTGCTGCTGCCGAGTTAGGTGACATCGTTCTGTTGGACATTCCCCAGACCGAAGACATGCCGCGTGGAAAAGCGCTGGACTTGATGCAAGCGTCGCCGATCATGGGATTCGATTCCAACATCGTTGGTACCACAAGCTATGATGACGCTGCCAATAGCGATGTCATCGTGGTGACGGCAGGTATTCCTCGAAAGCCAGGGATGAGTCGTGATGATTTGCTCAACACCAATGCAAAAATCATCACCTCGGTGGGCGAGCAGATTAAGGCCACCAGCCCCAATGCGGTTGTCATCGTCGTCAGCAATCCGCTGGACGCGATGGTGCAACAGATGTGGAAAGTCACCGGATTTGATAAGGCCAAAGTGGTTGGACAAGCGGGGGTTTTGGATACGGCTCGCTACCGTACCTTCTTGGCAATGGAGTTGGGCGTCAGCATCGAAGACATCAGCGCTCTGTTGATGGGCGGCCATGGCGACACGATGGTTCCGATCCCAAGCTGCACCAGCGTTGGCGGTATCCCCGTCACTCAGTTGATCGATCGCGCACGATTGGATGAAATCGTCGAACGCACTCGTAAGGGCGGAGCGGAAATTGTTTCGCTGTTGAAAACCGGCAGCGCCTATTACGCGCCGGCGGCTGCTTGTGCGCAAATGGTCGAAGCGGTCGTGCGTGACAAGAAGCGGGTTATCCCTTGTGCCGCACTGTGTGATTCCGAATACGGGGTCGGTGGCTACTACGTCGGTGTCCCCGTGGTGATGGGAAGCGGCGGAGTCGAAAAGATCATCGAACTCGATTTGACCGACTCCGAAAAAGCGGATTTCCAAAACAGCGTCGACGCGGTCAAAGGGTTGGTTGCAACGATGGAACAATTGCTATCGTCGTAACGGACCTTGCAAGTTCTTTCGCCGAAGCAACCGCTTCAGCGTTGACATCGGCGAGCGATTACGCGTAGGTTTATGACATCCATCAAACGCGTCTGTGTCGTTGGCTGAATTGATTTTTTGGCACGTGTTTTTCACCTGCCATTGAATCTTCAGAGAACCTTAGGCGGGGCCTTCCTCTAACATTCGGTTGGTTATGAGTCGTTATTTTTCTTCGGCAAATTGGGGGACATCCCAATCGAATGAAGCCCCTCACGACAACACACCAACTCAAGAATCTTTGGGGCCGCCCGAAGAAGAATCCGGTTTAAACTTTGCCGGTAACTCCGATAGCTTTCTTCAGGATTGCTCGTGGCACGATTCGGTGTCCGACGCGGATTTGGTTGACGGGTTCCCGAATCCATTTGACCAATTCAAGGGCGTCGGAGCGCGAACTGCGTTTTTCTTGCCACTGCATTACGAAGCCAATTATGCCTATCCGCTGCTGATTTGGCTGCATAACGATGGATTCAACGAGAACCAAGTCACGCAAGTGATGCCGCACATCAGTTTGCGGAATTATGTCGGCGTGGGCGTTCGCGCCAGCTGTGCGACCGACTCCTCCGGACATCGCTACGAATGGCGGACCCGTTCTGGCGCCATCCAGACCGCTTATGAAAACGTAATGCAAGCAATTGATGAGGCGAGCGAGCGTTTTTCGGTCAACGCATCACGGATCGTTTTAGCGGGTTACCAGAGTGGCGGCGCTATGGCGATGCGAATTGCACTTCGTGATCCGAAACGATTTGCGGGTGTCGTCTCTCTCGGCGGCCGGATGCCGAGCGGTTGTCGGGCGTTGTCCAATTTGTCGGAATTGCGCGAGCGGCGATTGCCAATGCTTTGGCAGTGGGCGACCGAAAACTCACGCTTTGATTCGTCCGAGCTCGACGAGGATATGCGTCGTGCCATGATGAT
>NZ_JBFHFD010000699.1:0-4431 GCF_041583735.1 Novipirellula sp. | reverse complement strand
GGATTGGCAGAGCCTGAGAAAATCGAGCATTACGAAGCCGCCTTTGAAGCCGCTGGCGATTTTCAGTTGTTTTAGTAGCCCCGACAACATCGGGGGGAAGTGACGCCGAATCACGTTTGACTGGTTATACTGCGGAGACATCTCGAATGATGAAAGTGATCGTTTGCATTGTTGCGAGATGGGAGCCGATGGAATTTCAAAGAGCACCATGACGACCGATACTCTGAATGACAATGATGTCGATGCAATCAATCGACTCGCCGAAATCAGCCAACAACTGCGAGCCGAGTTGGCCCGTGTGATCGTGGGTCAACAGGATACGATCGAACAATTGGTCGTCTGTCTTTTTGCACGCCGTCACGCGTTGCTGATGGGGGTTCCCGGACTGGCCAAAACCTTGTTGGTAAGCAAGTTGGCCGAAACGATGTCGCTGGACTTTAGCCGCATCCAGTTCACTCCCGACTTGATGCCGATGGACATCACCGGCACCGATATCTTGCAGGAATCGGATCATGGGCGGCGTGAATTTCAGTTCGTCAAAGGACCGTTGTTTGCCAATATCGTGTTAGCGGACGAAATCAACCGCGCTCCACCAAAAACGCAAGCCGCGATGCTCGAGGCGATGCAAGAACACCGTGTCACCGTACTCGGAAAACACTTTCCCTTGGACGAACCGTTCATGGTATTGGCAACTCAGAACCCAGTCGAGCAAGAGGGGACGTATCCGCTTCCGGAAGCGCAGTTGGATCGGTTTATGTCGCTGATTGAATTGGATTACCCTTCGGAAGCCGAAGAGATTCAAATTGCGAAAACTACGACTGGGGACGAGTTGCCTCAGTTGGACCATTTGCTAACCGCCGAGGATATTCTCGCGTATCAACACTTGGTACGACGGGTGCCGGTGCCGGATCATCTTTACACCTACGCGGCTCGCTTGGTTCGCAAAACGCGTCCGGATGGCGAGACGGCGCCTGATTGGATGCGGCCTTTGGTTTCCTGGGGTGCGGGCCCTCGCGCAGTGCAGAACTTGATTCTGGGTGCCAAAAGCCGTGCGGCGCTCAAGGGTAGTTACATGGTGCGTTTGGAAGACATCCAACACGTCGCTCCGTCGGTGTTAACGCATCGCATTATCACGACGTTTGCGGCACAGAGCGAACGCGTTACGGCAAAGACGATCGTCAAACGGTTGGTCGAGGAAACGGCGGTATGACGTCGCCGGTGCCGACTCGCGATTTCCTGGATCCCGATGTGCTTGCGCGGCTGCGGGGGCTGCCGCTGTTTGCGCGTAAAGTCATGTTGGGCAGCGTATCGGGCCGACACCGCAGCCCGCATCGCGGATCGAGTGTCGAGTTTGCCGAGTATCGCAAGTACGTTCCTGGCGATGATCTGCGGCGACTTGATTGGCGTGCCTATGGGCGAACCGATCGCTTCTTTGTCAAAGAGTTCGAAGCGGATACCAATCTGCGAATGGTGATCGTCGTTGATACCAGTGGATCGATGGGATTTGGCAGTACCGGATTGTCCAAGCTCGATTATGCAAAACGGATGGCAGCAACGCTTTCCTACCTGGCGATGGAGCAGGGGGATGCGGTCGGTTTGGCGTGCGTGGCGAATCAGGTGGTGAATCGGTTGCCGGCATTGCGTAATCCCGCACATCTATCGAACTTGTTCAACTTGCTCGATCAAGCGACCGCCGCGGGGGAGACGGAGTTGATCGCGGTGTTACACGAATTGGCCGAGACGATCCAGCAGCATGCTCTGGTGATTTTGTTGTCGGATTTGTTTGTGTCGCCCGAACGTTTACAACCCTGTTTTGAACATTTGCGTTTTCGCAAACATGACGTTTCGGTTTTTCATTTGCTTGATCCCGAAGAGCTGGCGTTCAATTTTGACCAGCCGACTCGGTTCGTCGATATGGAAAACGATGCGACGATCTTTGCCGAGCCCAGTGAGATCGCGGTGGCGTATCATGCTGCGATGAATGAGTACTTGGAATCAATTAAAACGCTGATGGCACGTGCGTCGGTGGATTATCACCGCGTCGTGTTAGACCAGCCGTACGAGCAAGTGCTGAGCGATTTCCTTGTCGGTCGGACTCAAGGAAGAAGGGTCTGATAGGGTGGTGCGCCGATGAGTTTTTTGCAGCCGTGGATGCTGTTGGCTTTGCCGTTGGTGATGCTGCCAGTGATCATTCATTGGATGAACCAGCGACGTCACCAAACCAAGCCGTGGGGCGCGATGGCGTTCCTGATGCAAGCGAGCCAGATGTCGCGAGGTTATGCCAAACTGCGTCGTTGGTTGATTCTCGCACTGCGTGTGCTTGTGGTCGCGGGGCTGATCTTTGCCGTCACCCGTCCGTTGTCCAGCGGTTTGCTCGGCTGGCGATTCGGAGGGCATGTGGATACGACGGTCGTGATTTTGGATCGGTCGCCGAGCATGCAACAGACCGGCAAGTCGGGTGAGTCGAAATTGAGTCGTGCTCGCGAGCAAATCGCCAACACGCTGGGAATGCTTGACGCTTCGCACTGGGTGCTAATCGATAGCGGGACAGAACAACCGAGCTCGTTTGCGACACTGGATGCCATGGTCGATTCGCCGCTGATGCGAGGATCAAGCAGCACGGCGAAGATTCCCAAGTTGATTCAAACTGCGGTCGACTATTTGAGACGCAACCAAGTGGGCGATGCCGATATTTGGATTTGCAGCGATCTGCGGTCCGCCGATTGGGATACGGCGAGCCATCATTGGACGGCGTCGCGAGAGATGCTGAAGCAGATGCCTCAATCGATTCGGTTCCATTTGTTGGCTTATCCTGAATCCAATGCATCGAATCGGTCGGTTCGTGTCAGCGAGGCACGGCGGATCAAGGACGATGACGGCGATGCCGTGTTAATCTCGTTGAATCTATCCCGATCCGCTGGGGAAAACGCTAGTGATGGAGGCGGCCACATCGCAGTGCCAGTACAAGTCGAGATCGATGGGGTGCGAACTCAATTTGATCTGCCCCTGGTTGGGAACCAGGCCGAAATGCGTAATCATCGGATTCCGGTCTCACCGCAAACCGAATCAGGGTGGGGGCGTCTTACGATCCCCGCCGATGCAAACAATGCCGACAATGTCTCGTTTTTTGTCTTCGATGCTCCGCCGCCACGACGTGTGGTCTTGGTCAGTGATGACCGAGATGCGACCAAGGCACTGGAGATCGCCGCCTCGGTTTCACCCGAGCCCAATGTCTCAGCCACTGTCGAGGTGTCCACGTCTGAATTGGTCGATACACTCGAGCTTGACGCGGCGGCGCTGGTTCTGTGGTGTGTCGAGTTGCCAGTCGGAGATGCTGCCGAGAAGGTTGCTGAATACGTCGACCAAGGCGGCCAAGTGATTTTCTTTCCGCCGCCGAGCTTGTTGTCCGGTGGAGGTGTTCTCAACGAACGCGAGTTCCGTGGCGTTCAGTGGGGGCGTTGGAAGGGCGATGGCGAAAAAGTCCTCGTCGAAAACTGGCGATCCGATCAAGACCTGCTGGCTGCGACCAGTAGCGGTGCCGGATTACCCGTGGGCCAGTTGCAAGTCCATGGGCACGCCGAGATCGAAGGTGACGTGACATCGCTAGCCACGGTGACCGGCGGCGATCCATTGCTGGCACGGGTGATGACTGACAACGGAGGTGTCTATTTTTGTGCGGCTTCACCTTCGCTTGATCGATCGTCGCTGGCCGACAATGGGGTCGTGTTATACGCGATCGTCCAACGTGCAATCGATCAAGGATTGCAGTCGCTGACCCGCACACGCGACCAAGTTGCCGGTCAAGTCGATTTGTCGACCGAGACTTGGAAACAACTCGAGGGCGACTCCAATGGGCTGTCCAGCGAGTATGCATCCAGCGCCGGCGTTTACCGCAGCGGGGCAGGGCAGGGCGGACGGTTGATCGCGGTGAATCGGGACGCGAGCGAAGACCGGATCGACACGGTCGATGCCGCCCAGGTCGAGGCGTTATTCGAGGGAGTGAGTTTTTCGCGTCTCGACGAAAGTGTGGACGACGCCGGCGGAATTGCCCGCGAAATCTGGCGTTTGTTCTTGCTCGGAATGATCGTCGCAATGTTGCTCGAAGCGGTGCTCTGTTTGCCTCGCCGTAGTGCCAAGGTTGCAAGCCAAGGGGGACCCGCTTGATGGATTCGGGTTTCTCGTTTCAATGGAATTCGCTGTTTTTTGCGATTTCAATCATCGCTCTGATTGTCACCTGTGGACTCGCCTGGATCGCATCCGCGCGACGCCGGTTTCGTTCGTCAGTGGTTTGGCTCGAGGTGTTTCGTGTCCTGTTGGTTGCGTTTGCGGTGGTGCTGTTGAATCAGCCTGAGGTGATCTACCAAATTGATCCTACCCGTCGTCCCACGGTGGTGATTTTGGGCGACGATTCGCTCAGCATGGAAACCGCCG
>NZ_JBFHFD010000698.1:0-4444 GCF_041583735.1 Novipirellula sp. | reverse complement strand
GGGGGGAAAGGCTGGACGAAATTCTTCGTGACTTTCGCGACGCGTGAGCCGGGATGTGGAATTGGCTTCCAGCCTGTCTTTTCCCTGAATTCCTCCACTCTGGCTACGCTTCGCCGTGATGCTTCCACCACTCGACCGCATCGCTGCTGGTCCATGGATACTCGATTCGCAGAGCATCAATGGCGGTGGCAAGTTCATCGATCGAAGCGTAACGGTCCGCCGCATTTTTGGCCATGCATTTCAGCACACAATTTCGGACTGCCTCAGGAACATCTTCGCCTCGATGGATCCCCAGCCCGATCGGCTGCTCGCTGATTATCAGAGCGAACAGTGACTCGGGATCACATTCGGCAAACGGCGGGCGGCCTGCCAACAAGTAATAGGCGACACAGCCGACCGAATAGATGTCCGAGCGAGGGTCCATCACCGAGGGGGACCGAAATCGTTCGGGCGCCATGTACATCGGCGTGCCTGCCCAGATCACTTCGCGAGTCTGGTAGGTTCCTTTTTCGGGGCTGAGCGGTTTGGCCAGCCCGTAATCAAACACGACCGCCCAATCACCGATCGAAGGATCCAGCGACAACATAATATTTTGCGGTTTGATGTCGCGATGGACCAAATCCATGCTATGCGCCTCGCCCAGCGCCTCACAGACTTGCCGCAGCACAAACAACACACGTCCGATCGATTGAAATCCGCTACGTGCAACCACCTCTTGCAGCGTCAAGCCTGACAAATATTCCATCACGCAATACGCTTCCCCCTCTTCGCTACGACCGTAATCGTAAATTGTCACACTGTGGGGATTGGTGAGCGAAGCGGCCAAGCGGGCTTCGCGGTCAAAACGCAATTGATCTTCACGATTCTGGCGATCGCTTCGTAATAATTTCAGCGCCGCATTCCTCCCTAGCTGCAGGTGCTTGACTTTGTAAACGACCCCCATCCCCCCGCTGCCCAATTCCGAGATGATTTCGTATCGACTCAGTGGGTGGACTGCGGCTTGGTCGCGAGCGGAGCTGCGTGCAAGTCGCCCTGCCGACACCAGAGCCGTGACGGTCAGCAGGCTGCCCAGCAGCAAAAAACTGTACCAAACAATTCGGGCAGCCGCGAACGCATCCCGCACGTCCTTTTCCACAATCACAGCGAATCGCCAACGTGGAATCCACCGCCAACCGCCTACGACCGATTCACCTGCATAATTTGAATACGGTTCAAGCCGCACCAAAGATTCTCCCAGCGTTGCCGCCGATGCTGATTCGGTCAAGGGTAACGATCGACGAACGACCGCATCCCGAGTGCTCTCGGTGATCAAGCCGCCTGGATCACTAACCCGCAGCTCTGCCACGATCGTTTCGGGATCCATGTCGAATTGCGAGCGATGAAACAAACTTGCCGCATGCGGGCTGACGCTGATCATCTCGGCATCGCGATTGATCGCGTAAATATCCAGCCCGCTTGAAATACTGCTCTCGTGAAACAACTCATTGAATTCTTTGAACAACCCAATGCTGTTCACCAGCAGTGCGGCAACCACTTCGGAATTGCCATCACGAATGGGGACGATGCAAGCCATCATTGGCTCGATCGCTTCGTCGATCGTGGCGGCTTCGTCTTCGGTCAAACTCGCTGGCCCATCGCCTCGATCGGGACCATAGATGACCGTTTCGCCTCGCAGCACTCGAGCGACATCCGATGTACCGCTGGGGATCACCGGGTGCCCTAAATCCGAATGGTCCTCGCGCCAGCTGGCAATCGTCGTAAACGACTGGTTCCAAACGACAAATTTGACATCCGGTCTACCCGACAAGATTCTTAGCTCACTACGAATCTGCGCAGCCAGTGGAGCCGACTGGAGAACATCCATTTTCGATTTTCGGTCACTTAGTTCGACCAAACCGAGGATCGAATCGCGAATCAACGATTGCCGAGCCCAGGATTGGACCAATTGAGCCTTGTCGTCAAGAAACCGACCGGTCGCCAGATCAATACTATTGCTGACGCCGGTCAATTCGTTTCGCAGCGCCAATTGGACGCTGTTAGAGACACTGTGGTAGGTCAGATAACCAACGATCAGCGTCGGCAGCACCGCGGCCAACCACAACCAACCCGAATTGATACGCCGAGCTCGACGTGATTTACTGGCAAGCAGTAATTCGCTCGGTGACGTCCGGTCCTTTGACCCCCGTGACTCGAAATCTTTGGGCGAAGCATGCGTGCGTTCCGCCCCACGCTGAGTGATCTCGGATGCGGAGACTTTCTTGTCAGCCCGCTCAGTATCCAGTTTGTCGGTTCGTGGTGGCTGAGTGATCTCGGAGCCCGCAGCGACCTGTGTCGGCTTCGCCGCACGATTTTGTTTCGCAGTCGCGTCACTCGGGGCGACCGTCGGTTGTCCTAATTCACGTGGTGCAGGCACAGGCATCGCCTTGGCGCCCTCGAGCCGAGCCAATTCCGCGTCATGCTCATCGAGCAACGACAGAACCTCAGACATCAGTCCCTGGTCGTCCCCGATTTCAGTCTCGAGAAATTTTTGCCGCGCCGCACCCGAGAGTTCATCCGCTGCAAAAAAGAGATCTCGGACACGAGCGTAACGATCGGCATTCATTAATCCGATTCAGACTCCGTGCTTGCATCGTCGCCATCCTCGTCACCACGTCGCAACTCGCGACGCATCCAAGCGCGTGCCATCGCCCAATCTTTCTCGATCGTACGTAGCCCAATGTTCATTTCTGCGGCGATTTCACGCATCGTTAACCCACCAAAAAAACGCAACTCGACGATCCGAGCCTGCCGCTGATTGAGACTGGCGAGGATATTCAACAAATCGTCCAGGGCGACGACGTCGTCATCGCGGCTGAGTTGAAACGTGATTTCGTCGGTCAACATCCGGCGATCCCAACCCCCGCCGCGTTTTTGCGATCGCACTTTGCGGGCATGATCGACCAAGATTCGCCGCATCACGGTCGCGCCGATGGCAAAGAAGTGCGTCTTGCCTTGCCAATTGATCCGCGATTGATCGACCATTCGCATATAGGCTTGATGAACTAGCGACGATGAACTGAGGCGTTGACGCATCGGTTCGTGCTGTAAAAAACGACCTGCTAAACGGCGCAGATCATCATACATCAACGTAAACAACCGGTCCGTTTCGGCCGGTTGCCCTTTGACGCTTTTCTCGACGAGTTCATTTACACCATTCATAAGTCTTGCCTGAGCCCGATCTATCCGCCGTGATTATATCAGCCGTGGTTCGGATTCGCCATCGAGCGACATCTTTTTGCCAGCATCGTAAACCGCTTACCACGGACGCCTCGAGCAGCCGTAGCGCCACCCCAACCGGGACCGAGCCGTCTCCCCATTCTAATGCCGCGTTGCGACTAAGACTTCACGTTTTCCACCCTTGGGGCCACGAATTTTACGAACATCAAACCCAACCGCCGTCAAGCGATCTCGGACTTCCCGTTTCACACAATAGGTGACAAGTCGACCGTCCGTGTTCAGTAGCTTGTACATGACAGCAAGCAGAGGCGTCTGCCACAGTTCGGCGTTGGTGTCGGGCGCAAACGGATCAAAATAGATCGCATCAAAACAGCGACCCTCATGCCGCCAACGCAACGCATCGACCCGCTGGATTTGAACGACCTGGTGCTCTCCAGCGTGCCAACGATACACCGAAGTTGACTTCGGCTCCGCGGATTCGCCACTCGGCAAGTGCCCACTTTGAGACGGATCACGTGGGAATTGAAGGTCGGTGACACTCGACCGCCACTGGATGTAATCAGCGACGACCGCGGGATTGTCGACCCACGACTCCGGCGCGAGCTCACGCACGACGTTCGCCGACAACCAATGGTAATCGAGGGCGACATAGTCGAGCGGGGCACGATGCTTGATCGCCTGGTCCACCGTCAAAAACATCCCCATCCCGGTCCCCAACCCAATTTCCAAGACACGTGTCGCTTGGCCCGTGGACAACCGTTCTGCGACGCCACTGTTTTGTAAATAGACTTGGCGAGTCTCGGTGATCGCGCCCGAGGAACTGTGGTAACTGTCGCCGGTGGCCTTCTGGATCAGCGTGCGACTACCATCGTCCGTGACTTCGATTTCAAGAGTCGGGTCCTGACACGGCAATCGGACTCGGTTTGCCCGTTGATTCATCCTCTAATCGACTCCTAAAAAGTAAGCAGGCTTCGGAATACCGTAAGTCGCTGGGTGGCCCCCCCACGCTAATCAATGCGCATTCTTGCGCGTCGCTGTGTCCATGGCAAGCAGTAGTAAGCTGCCCCCTTTATATTCGCGGCGGGTGTCAAGCCATCCCGAAACCGGCCAAACGTTGGTTGCCCCCACGATCCCCCCGCCTGAAAAACTGCAGAATGGGCCTAAAAAAGGGCGTTTTGGAGAATTTTGTCGAAGGCGAAGGAATCACCATTTACTCCGTCTCCAATGT
>NZ_JBFHFD010000697.1:0-4460 GCF_041583735.1 Novipirellula sp. | reverse complement strand
TGCCGCAGCTTGTTTGGGCGCCCTTGCCGCCGGTGCCGTCGTCGGAGCACAAGACATCGCAGGCAATGCCGCTTCACAAGTCGGGGGCGCGTTGGACCGTGCTGCTGGACAAGCACAAAACGCTGCCGGACGAGCTCAAAATGCAACTCAAAATGCTGTCAATGGTGTTCGCAATCAAGCGAACTCCGCCGCCTCGCAAGCTGGCAACCAAGTCGATCGTATTCAAGGTGCGACGACCGATGGTTGGAACAACGGAGGCACTCAGCGAGGTGTCACCAATGGTCAAGTCGGCGTCGATGGCCGAGCGAATGTGAATGGCCAAGCCAACGTAAACAGCCAAAACGGTGTCAATGCGAACGTTCAGTCGTCGCAATCGCTTAACGCGCAGAGCCGAGCCGGAGTGAACGGCAACGTCCAAAACTCGGTTGGCGTCAACGGCCAAGGTGCGTATTACCACGGTCAAAACCAACAAGGTTTCCATGGTCAAGGTCATAGCTACAACCAAGGTTATGGTTATGGCGGCCAATCGCACGGCTACCATGGTGGCCAAGTTTATGGAAACCAGTATGGCTCGTCGTACGGCGGAACTGCCTACTCGAGCGGTTATGCAGGTACCGGCTCTTACATGGGCGGTCACTCCGGTAGCGGTGTCGTTCACACGTTGCGTCACGATGCCAGCGGTCGCGAATATATCTGTGTCGGTGGACAACGCGTCTATTTTGACAATGTCGCTACCCAAAACGGCAGCTACCAAGCTGGCTATGGAAGCTATGACCAAAGTGGCGATGCGGTGAACACCCCCGAAGCCATGCAAAACGAAAGCATGCAAAACAATGCGACCGGTAACCAAGAAGAAGAATTCTCGGCACCGGCTCTTCCTTCGGCGGATCAAAACACCGACGCTAACGTTCAAGCCGGAGCGGATGCTCAGGTGAATGGCAACGTCGATGCCGGCAATGTAAACGCTGGTGATTTGAACGCTGGTGATTTGAACGCTGGTGATTTGAACGCGGAGAGCGCAAACGCAGCTGGCGTTGGCCAAGACGGTTCGGCTGATGTTGAAACCGGAGTCCAAGCTGCCGCCAAAAACAACGCGACTCAAGAATAGCCGCAAATCTAAAACGTAACTCGATCAACGTCCGCACTGCCTTCACCGAAGGGGGTGTGGACGTTTTTTTTGAAAATCTGGATTTCTCTCTTCTTCAATAACTTAGCAACACAATCAACAAGGTAACAACGAATGAAGACACTTAAACGAACTCTATTGTTGGGCGCCGCGGTCACGACAGCGCTGACGACCATGCCCGTGCAAGCTCAAACGCAACGGGCGCTCGAACGTCGCGCCGAGCGCAACGCTCGGCAATTGCAACGACAAACCAACCGATCCGACTACTACTCGCCCGGAACCTGGCAAAATCTAAATCCGTGGATTCGAGAAAATGGTGTTGCCCCTTTGGCACGAGCCGCTAATGCGATTGGTCAAACGGTCGACGCTGCGACTCGAATCGGCGATGGGCAATTCGGGTATCGGGACAAGTCGGCTCAAAACACTTGGTTCTACGACTACTACACCTATACACCCACCTACTACACCCAACGAAGTGACGATCGCTATGCCGGTGCGATCCGGTATTTTGATGCGGACAGTGACGGTGTTTATGATTCACGATCCTATTACCGCGACAGCGATGAAGATGGACGCTATGACGAGTATGACCGCTACGATTTCTATAACGATGGAAATGCGGATGCGAAGGTCCAAGTCGAAGTGAGCTCCGACACGGCCAGCGAGCCACGCGTCGATCGTGATCGCAATCAAAACGCTCGCGATACCTATCGCGGTCCCGAGGACGCACGTCGGCACAGTGTCGAAGGCGAAATTGCGTTTGCAAAAAAAGCGAAGGTAAACGGAAGCGATAACCTCTTGGTCGGTATCAACGACGAGCAGGACTCTACACTCGCCATTGACCTTGGCCCTGTCGATTCGCTTCGTGGTCAACATGTCGAAGTAGGTAACTCGATTACCGCCGTCGGTGTCTACGAAACGATCGGTGAAAAACAGTTGCTTCTCGCCGACAGTTTTCGGATCGAAGGTGGGCAAAGTATCGAGGTTGATCGTGCTGCCGGCTTGAATTTGACCGGTGAAATCGTTGACATCAAGAGCACCCCGATCGGTTCGACCGAGCATTACATTGCCGTGGTGTCGATCGATGGCGAGCGTCAACTCGTCGATTTTGGCCCCACCACGACTTACAAAGTCAAACTCCAGCCCTCGACAAAAGTTACGCTGCGCGGTGTGCCTGTGCGTGCTCAAGAGCATCGAGTGATCTTGGCCGAGCAGGTGCAAATCGGCGGCGAGACTTTCAATATCCAGCCCACCCAATTTGGTTCACAGCAATAGCCCAGAACCGCTGGGATCTCAATTGAGTTTTTCGCGAACACGGTGGCTGCTTTTAGCGGCGACCGCGTTCGTTGCATTCCGAAGACAATGAATGATCCTCCGCAGGAGCCTGCTTAAGTGGTAGCAGATGCAACGCCGGATTGCGTAGCCTAGGCTTCCAGCCTGGGTTTGCTGTGGTTCCCAGGCTGGAAGCCTAGGCTACGTTACGAGATCTTTGGCAAGCTACCACATCGCAAAGTCACTTTTACCTCATCCCATATTAGGCTTGCCGCAACGCATTGACGATCGGCACGGTGGCGGCTTGGACGGCCGGAGCAAACCCGGCAACCACGCCGACGACGAGCGAGGTGAGGGTTCCCGAAATGGCAAGGCTAATCGAGGGTCTGAACGCGATCGTCGCTCCTTCGGCTCCGATCGCGAATCCGCCTAACCCTAATGCGGCCAACGCCAACGTCGTGCCGGCAATCCCGCCGACAAGACACAACAGTGTGCTTTCGGCCAGCACCAAACGCATCGCTCGCAGCGGACGCACCCCGATGGTTTGCAGCACCGCGTATTCTTTGATTCGGTCTTGAACACTCATCACCGTGGTTGTCGCCACCAACGACAACACCAAACCGACACAGGCGTAGCCCAGCCAGTGAGCGAAGCCGATCAAATCAACCAGATCCGACAACGTGCTTGCCTGGAACGCACCCTTGCGACGCGTTTTGGTCGCGACCGAACCGGCTCGTAGCGTTTCGTCGATGTCGGCGGCAACCCGGTCGGGATCGGCATCCTCGTCAAGCAAAACTTCGTGTTGCGTCACCAATCCCGCAGCATCCAATCCGCGAGTGTACTGTAGGAACGCCAAACTGGTGTAAATCAAGTTTTCTTCGGACGGAACCGTTGATGAAAAAACGCCAGCGACGTTGACCGAGATGTCGCCGATCGAGAACTGGTCGCCAGTCTTTAATCCGCGACGCTGTGCGATGTTACGGCCGATGATTGCCGCATCGCGTTGGGAAGCAAACTGCTGCCAACTGCCTTCAATCAACGACAACGGACGTGTGGATTGGATCTGCTGGGGATCCGCCCCGTTGAAAACGACAATGTCCAAACTCGCGCGGCAGTTATTTGTCCAGACTTGAATCGGCATCACGTCACGGACGCCCGGAATCTGTTTGATCTTTCCGGAATAGTCCTCCGGCAATCGGCTGGTCGTGGGGCAAAACCGATTTTCTTGAAAAACAATCAAGCTGCGATTTGCATCCGCACCGCTGGTCAATCGCCGCAATCCTTCTTGCACCGAGCCCACGAAACAGAACACAAACATCGCCACGGCGGCGCCGGTGACGGTTAACAGCGTCCGCGTGCGATGACGCCATAGCGTTTTTAGGATGTAAGAAGTCATAGGGCGAAAGTTGGTTAGGAGCCTGTGAATGCACTTTCCAGGAATTTGCCACGATCTAAAACGAGTTGCCGCGAGGCAATTTTCGCAGCATCGGTATCGTGAGTGACCATCAACATCGTGATGTCGAGTTCTTTGTTGAGTCGTTGCAGCAGGACTTGGACCTGTTCGCTCGTTTCCGTATCCAGGCTGCCGGTCGGTTCGTCGGCGACGACGACTTTGGGATGCGCCACGATCGCACGGGCGATGCCGACACGTTGCTCTTGGCCACCCGAGAGTTGACGTGGGTAGTGGTCGGCTCGATCACTGAGCCCCACTGCTTCTAACGCCAAATTGACCCGTTCGCGACGCTGGTTCGACGTCAGTTTCAGCAACAGCGTTGGCAGTTCGACGTTCTCGTATGCGGTTAATACGGGAATCAGGTTGTGGGTTTGAAAGATGTATCCCAAGTTGGCGGCCCGCCAATCCGCAAGTTTGCTGCGAGAAAGTCGGGTGATCTCCGTCCCATCGACCACGATGGTTCCCGAATCAGGGCTGTCGATGCCGCTGACCAAATTCAAAAGCGTGCTTTTGCCGGTCCCGCTCGGTCCCATCAACGAAACAAACTCGCCCGACTGGATATCCAAATCGATATTGTCCAGCGGCGTGATCGTCTCGTCTCCTTTGCGA
>NZ_JBFHFD010000696.1:0-4468 GCF_041583735.1 Novipirellula sp. | reverse complement strand
GGATTGAAACGAGCGGCGACCAAGGGGCGATCCGCGAAGGCGATCAAGCCTATCACGATGCGATCACTGCAGAAAAACGAAAGTGGTATGAAAACACGCAGCGTAAACGCGGACTCGATCCGAACGTTTCCGCCGACCAGTATCTCGAATGGTGGAAAAAAGAACTGCGGCTCTCGACGCCCTAGCCAAATGACGATCGCGGACCGTCAACGCGTATGGGCTCAGTGTCAAACGAACCGAAGACTTTCGAGATCGAGGTGAATCGTTGCGGATCCTGGTCGATCCCAACAACACCTCCCATATCCTCTGTCCCGAACTGCTGCGTCTCTGGGCATCAAGCCGCTCGAAACTCTTGGCGAGTTTCGCTACGATCGTTCGAAACGACTGGAGAGATTCGTTACGATCACTCGAAACGATCGGCCCGTTTCGCTACGATCGGTTCGCGAAATAAGGCTGGCGTTTAATGATAGCCTGGACGCCTATCGGAGAGTTAGAACGATGATGACTGAAACGGAAATCGTAGAGCGAGTGCAGTGTCTTGTTTGCCAACGGATGGCGGGACAACAGGCCGGACATGATGTCGATCATGTGTTGCGTGTACTCAAAACGGCTCGTGAGATTCAAGCGGAAGTCGGCGGCGATCGCTTTGTCGTCGAATTGGCAGTACTGCTACATGATCTCGGCGACGCGAAATTTCACGACGGCCAAGAGCGAAGTGCCGAGTTTGCCCGCGATATTTTGTCCAAGCATTCCGTCGATCCCAACACCATCGAGCATGTCGCGACGATTGTTGATACCATTTCATTTCGCAAGGCTGCCGACCCCGCCACACTTTCACTCGAAGCCAGGATCGTGCAAGACGCCGATCGACTCGACGCCCTCGGGGCGATCGGTATCGTCAGAACGATCGAGTACGGGGCCGCCATCGGACAACCTTTCTACCTGTCGGATAACCCGGGTGGAAAACACAAAACAGGAATCGACCACTTTGACGAGAAACTTTTTAAGCTACATGATCTGCTGAACACCGATGCGGCTCGCCGAATTGCAGGCCAACGCGAGCAATTCATGCGAACGTTCTTAGACCAATTCCGACACGAATGTGGTGAAACAAGATGAGTCATCAAAACACCATCAGCTGGGACGATTTCGAACAAGTCGAACTGTGTGCGGGAACAATCGTCGCAGTATTGGATTTCCCCGAAGCGAGGAAGCCAGCGTACAAGGTAACGGTCGATTTTGGGCCTAAGATTGGTGTCAAGCGAACCAGTGCTCAGATCACGTCGCTTTACACCAAAGACGAACTGTTGGGGCGTCAAATCATCGGGGTCGTGAATTTTCCCGTCAAACAGATCGGCCCCTTTCTATCCGAATTTTTGATTGTCGGTTTCTATCGTGACGATGGCTCGGTCGTGCTGGCGGTCCCCGACAAATCAATCGACAACGGTGCCAAGTTGGCGTAAACGGATGCAGCGGGGCTCTTTGGAAGAGCTCAGGCCGCAGGCTCACCCTTTCGATCGGATCAATCGTTCGCGAGCCGGATGCCGGTGAATTGCCAACGTGCTTCGGGTGGAAAGAAGTTGCGATAGGTCTCGCGAATATGGTTGCTCGATGTCGCGACGCTGCCGCCTCGCAATACATATTGATTGCACATGAATTTGCCGTTGTATTCGCCTACCGCGCCGGCGGGCGGTCGATAGCCGGGATAGCCTGCATAACTGCTGCAGGTCCATTGCCACACGCCGCCCATCAACCCGGCTGGCGATCGCGTCGGATGGATGCACTTGTTTTGCTGCTTCAACACATCCGCAAACGGCTCTTGTTCGAGCGATACGTCGGATGAACGCTTCGCGATCTGACAGGCCGCTTCCCACTGGAACTCGGTAGGCAACCGTTTGCCTGCCCAGCGGGCGAAGGCATCGGCCTCGAAATAGCTGACATGCGTGACGGGCCAATCTGGGTCGACGGGGACCAATCCTGCAAGCGTGAATTGGTGCCAGCGACCATCTTGTTGCACCCAATACAGCGGGGCATCCCAATCGTTCTGTTGGACGGTTGCCCAGCCCATCGACAACCAAAACTCGGGTCGCTCGTAGCCGCCGTCTTGGATAAATTCCAAGAATTCGCCGTTGGTGACAAGCGTCGTTGCAATCGAGGTCGCGTGCAAATGAGTCGTATGCCGCGGAGATTCGTTGTCATAGGCAAAACCGTCGCCTTCATGCCCAATGTCATGCATCCCGTCGGGCACTTCGATCCAACGCTCCGCTCGCTCCGCCACTGCCCGATCAAACGGATCATCACGATAGATTGGCCACGTCGGATTGCATGACAACATGTGCTTGGCGTCAGTCAGCATCAACTCTTGGTGTTGTTGTTCGTGATTGATCCCGATTTGTAATAACTTAGCATTCTGAGTCGCGAAATCGTCACACTCGAGACGTTTCGACATTTCTCGATCGACATGGTTGCGATAATCCTCGACCAGCTGCATTCCGGGTCGAGAGATCAATCCACGACGCGATCGAGGATACTGGCGACCAATCGAGTTGTAGTACGAGTTGAACAAAAAATTGAATTCGGGATCGAATTCGCGATAATCCGACTGAGTCCGCAGGATAAAGGTTTCGAAGAACCACGTGGTATGCGCAAGGTGCCACTTCGTGGGACTCGCGTCGTCCATCGACTGAACGGTGCAGTCTTCCGCCGACAACGGCTGAACAATCTGGTCGGTAAAAGATCGCGTTGCGAGGTAGGACGCACGAAGTTGTTCCCCCGGCGATAGGGCAGCAGCAGTACTACTCATGTGTTTATTCAATAACGAGGTGCAAGACTGCGAAATAGTTCTGTGGATCGGTCCAGGATTTGTGCAATTGGAATCCGTACTGGCGAGCGAACCTCGCAAACCCGTCCACGGTGTACTTGTGAGAATACTCGGTCAAGATCCCTTCACCCGCAGCAAACTCGATCGCATGGTCGCCAATGGAAACCACTTGATCTTCGAGACTGACAATACTGATTTCAATTCGGTGGTGCAGGGTGTTGTAAACAGCGTGATGCTGGAAGCGATCACAATCAAAATCCCCCCCGAGTTCGCGATTGATTCGGCTCAGCAGATTTAGACTAAACGCAGCTGTGACTCCATCGCGATCATCGTAGGCCGCATGCAAAACGTCGAGATCTTTTTGCAGATCGATACCAATCAACAATCCACCTTGTTGCCCAAGCATCGATGCCATTTGCTGCAACAGTTTACCAGCTTGCGGCGGGGTGAAGTTGCCGATCGTTGACCCAGGGAAGTAAAACGCGACGTGCGACGCAGGCGGCTCGCAATCGGGTAGCGTAAACGGCTGGGTAAAGTCGGCGACGACGGGCAGGACCTTCAAGTCTGGATAGGCTAATCGCAGCTGCTCAGCAGCGTTCAGCAAATGTTCTTCGGAGATATCGACTGGCACGTACGCAGCAGGACGCGACAGCGAATCAAGTAACACACGCGTTTTCAAACTGCTTCCGCTACCATATTCCACTAACATTACATCGGTATCAATTTGATGAGCAATTGATGACGCATGCCGTTGCATAATCGCCAACTCGGTACGCGTCACATAGTACTCGTCCAGTTCGCAGATTTGATCAAACAGATGCGAGCCACGCTCGTCATACAAGTATTTGCTAGGCAGCGATTTGTGGGGACGCGACAGCCCGTCCAACACATCGTCGAGAAACGTATCGGCTCGGACAGCAGTGGACTGCACAACGTTGGCTTGATTCATGTTCGTCAACTCTCGCTCGCGCCGAGGCAGCGTTTGAAGGGGCTTGCAAAGAAGTCAATGCAGTGACATCACGCGGGTACTATTTTCAGCATAGACCCGCGGGCAAGCAGAGCACAAACTATGCCAACTGCAGCAGTGCCAGCAGCGATACCAGAGGAACACCGGAGATCCCGGGAAATACAGCGAAATTAGTCAACAAATAAATTTCGGATGAATAAATAACGCTGGTCGACAAGCACTCATCACATTGGTCTGAAAGAAGTGCTCCCAATCCTCGTCCAAGATTTCAAAAAGCGGCTTCGGTGCGATGATGCCGAGGTTGTTGACCAAGATGTCAGCCCGAGGCATCTCGGCGACAAAATGTTGGTAGCCATCGACTGTTGCAAGATCCGCAGCGACGCCACGGATCGGACCGCTGTTCCCCTGATCAAGTTCCTTCCGTTTGCCTGCGAGCGTCTTGATTGCCTCGTCGAATCGAGATTGGCTGCGTCCAATAATGACCACACCCGCCCGGCGGCATTCAATCCCGTTGCGATCGCGTAGCCGATTCCCGCAGTCAAGCCCGTCACAATGGCTGTCTTGTTTTCTAATCTGATATTTATCGATACTTTCCCCTAAGGTGTGTCTTTCGATGGCAATGTTCACGTACGATCCCGATATGCCAAAAAAACTCGCTCCTCCCAAAAGACACGGAACGG
>NZ_JBFHFD010000695.1:0-4478 GCF_041583735.1 Novipirellula sp. | reverse complement strand
TCTTTGCCCCACCGTCAGCTCCGACAATTCGGGATCGCCGACAACTTTGCCCAACCAGCGGTCGCCGCGACGGGTGATCACCACTTTCTCGCTTCCCAAATGAGCCACTTTGATATGGCAATCGGCCGTCGCTCCCATTATCAGCGTTTCATCCGCCAAAATCACCTCGTCCACATGTCCGGCAAAGCGATGTGGCGGCAACAACGTCAGTACCGCCGAACGGCTCAGCGGGCTGGGGTGCCGAAAAATCAAGGACGCAGACCCCGTCATCGACAGCGGATGACCACTAAGCACCAATTCGGCAGGTCGCGCCGCGTCGGCAAATTCCCAAAAATAACTGTCGTCGCGACGCGAGAGCGTTCCCGCGATGCGAGCCAGATCCGAATGGATTCGCACGTCGCTAGTGCCCGCCGGCCCGGCGCCACCAATCGTCCAACGTTCGCCTGGCAGGATCAAAAATCCACCGCAACCATCGACCCAAAGCCTCCAGCGTAATGCTGTAGGCTTTGAGTTTGCTAAGGTTTTTGATTCGGACACGTCCATCAGCCTTTCTCGGTGCCGCATACCTTCATTGCTGCCATCCTCACACACACTCTCTCTCGCGATCTCTCGCTCGAACTAGTCTAGCTGAATCGAGACCAGGGACTTCGAGGTCGAGGGAGCTTCGTCGCCGAAGTAGCTGGTGATTTCGTCAAGCAGATTTTCTTCGCTTGGCTCATCCAAATCGATCTCACCAAAGTACTCGACGTCCACCTTCATCGTTTCCTCGGCGACATCAATCCGAGCATGGATCTCGTCGAGCAATTGACGTGTCTTCGACAAATGGCTGTCGTCCAACGCCAGTTCGCTGCTGGTTTCGGCAACACGAAGCGAGGCAAGTCGAGCCTGTAAGTTCTCGACTTCCACTTCGAGTTGACGTTTTGCACTCAGCATGGCATCCATTCGCTCATGTGCCGATTGAAGCGACGATTTGCGAGCCGAGAGCATCTTTTCGAGTTTCTCGGCCGTCTCCTTGCGGGTCTTAAAGCGGCTAAATCGGTTGCTCAGGTCGTTCTTGACCTGGGCTGACGTGTAAGTCCGGCCCCCGTAGGTGTAGAGATGCGAATCCTTGCGAAGATCTTCGCTTAGCCGTTCGATATCGGCTTGCGTCTTGGCCAACCGCTGGTCCGTATCGCTCATTTGAGTTTCCAGTCGCGCGACGTCGACCTTTTCCAACGCGATTCGCTTGGCATTGTGTTCAATTTCGGGTTTCAAGTCGGCAATCATCTGCCGAGCCCGTTTCAATTCCCATTCCAATGGCATGGCGTCCGATGTCGAGGATCGCAACCAATCCACGCCGCATCTCGCATAGCTGAACAATGGGACGCCCATTGTCATGGTGGACAGTAACGCAACCGCACCGCCCGCCAGGATCATCTTTTTTAACATCGATGTATCTCCCAAAAACTGTGGCTGATCTTTCTTTCGTGCGGCACATCGGCCGCTGTACAAAAAGAAATTCGCAGTGGAAGCGGGGTTCTTGGCAGGCAGACAAAAACTTTTGAGCAAAAACCGCAATGCGAGGCCTATGCTGGCGATCATGGAGCAGCAATCTCGGAAAACGCTCAGTGGATCCCCTCTGCCCGCTAGAAAGGCCCACTTCGAAAAATGGGGGATAGCGAGGGTGTGCGAGAGCCCCTGCTGCAGAAAAAAGTAGCGATTCGAAAATGTGCGATGCGATTCTACGAGATTTACATCAATTACTCTCTCGGGGCTGCCGAAAAGTAGGGCGACTAAGTGGGGCATTTGCCCACAATCGGGCATTTTCGCCACAGGGGGTGTTGCGCAAAAGCAACTTTGCGGTCTTTAATCTATGGAAAAGTAATCGTAATCGTGACGGATCCGCCTTCGCTAATGACGGTTATTGGATTATTATTGGCTCGTGGTGTTCGATTTGCCGACATTAATCATTGGGAAACATGCCTCAATGACATATTGCGACACAGCGACATCGCTTTAATGACATTTTTCGTTTTGCTGAAAAATTTAGGCCGTTTTCCTAACCTGTTGTTTTAGAAAGAGTTATGTCGCAAAGTTTGGTTCCGCTTTGCAGATAGGCATACCACTTGCACTGAACCCACGTCTGAAAAGGCTGTCTAAGTCAATATTCGTTGACCTAAACGGCGAAACAGAACGTAATGTTTGTATATCGTCTCCGCCTGTTTATCTAATCAATTGATGCGCTGGATCGCAACGCGCAGGAGATTATCCCGATGACTACATCAAGCGACTTAAAGACTTCACCCAATCCGAGTGACGAGCGGTGGCACGCACTCTCGGCGACCATTTCGTCGGAATCGACCGACGTTTTCGGTCAATGGGTAAGCGATCAGCTGAAGGAACTCGAAGCACGCCTCGGCGATTTTGAGTCTCCTCGCTCGGTGTGTCATAACCTACGCGGATAGGAATCGAACGTTTTACTCGCTGCAGCGTTAGCGAAAACGCTCTCTATTTGACGTTCATCCCTTCGATTTTGAAGATCGCGAAATGGCTGGCACCACCCGGCCCTTTGCCGCCAGGATACTTGTACTTTTCGGTGTCGATCTTGAACTTGCCCTCGACCGTTACAGGGCGGGTGACAAAGTCGGTCGTACGTCCTGGTAACATCTCGACGATGACGCAGTCAAACAATGCTGCTCCGGGGCCGAAGCAACATTCTTGGTTGTCACGCACCAACACAAATTGGTCGATGTCGGTGTCTTTGAATAGTGTGCTGGGCAGAATATAGCCGCGAAGCTTCACTTTGATTCCATCGAGCCGTTTGACGTCGGGGGTCAGTGCACTTTTCTCGAACGCCGCATCCTTTTCGATATCGAACTTCAGATCATCAAAGGTGATGTCCCCTTTGGCAATCGACGCCTCGCTGCTTTTGCGTTCCACCACGCCTTTGGTTCGGTCCTCGGTCGACTGATCCGTATCGGCTGGCTTTTTCGACGTTTCAGCGGCCGTCGACGCCGTTTTGGGGGAATCGGCGTAACTGGTCGCTGCGGTGACTGTCAGCAGCGAGAATGGCAGCAGTACGGCGAGCGAGATCTTGTACCAAGGCATATGAAAATCGTCTTTGGAGGGATAACCCGCGATTTGCGCCGGTTCTGGGGGTGGGGGCTGAGGATCGGCGGCGTCATTCCTAACGCCGCCGATTTCGCGGCACCGAGGCTTAACGCACTTGGTCCGCTTTTATTCGATAGAAGATGTTATTGTCAAAGTCGGTTAGTTTTTGAGGTGCCCGATTGAGTTGGAATTTGCCAGCGAGTTTTCGCTTGGTCAGCCCCGCTTTGACGTTTTTCCCGTTCGTCACCGTCACTTCGATCATGTCACTACTTTTGGGCTGGCCGCCGAAACAGCACGTTCCGAGGTCGGGGACCAGGATAAATTGGCGAAGTGCTCCGCTGCCCGAGGCGGGATGGATGTAGCCTTTCAAAAAGACTTTATCACCATCGATATCGTAGGCAAATCGAGTCGGGATGTCGGGCATGCCCTCAGGCTGCTGAAGCTCATAGAACGGGATCCGCGTATAGCCATCGGGAACCTCGGTCATGTAGATGTACGTGTGCAGCCCAATACCGCTGAACATCAGCAACGCGTTGCCAATCACGCCAAGTTTGGCGAGCGCTCCGCCGCTGTACTCGTCGGGGAACTGTTTGGTCGCTCGAAAACCAATGATCCCCGCCGCAATTCCGACCGCAGTTAGGATCAGCAAGGGCGAGAAGGTCGGGATCAGCCCGGGGAAAGCAAGAACAAAGAAAACCACCGAAGCGATTGCCGCCCGACTGACTGCTCGGTACGGGAATTCAACCACATCGCTTGACGATGACATTTGAAGTTCAGCTGACATGGGGGTAACAGAGCCTTGATCGAAGTCGCGATAGCTTATTCACGCTCTTGCACGGGAACGGGCACAACCGCCGGTCCACCGGAGAGCAACAGGAACTGGCCGATCATGATGGTCGACAGCGCCAGTGAAACTACGTAGGCCAGCCGCCAAGGGTTCGCAGGCGTCGTGCTCGTTTGCGATGCCAGGGGAGCCGCAGCAAGCGGTGAATTAGCGGCCGTTAAATGCCCCAAAACAGGACGATCCACCCGGCGGCGATGGTCATCGATCGCTTCGCGGAAAGAACGAGCGTCTGTGGGGGAATCCACTGCAATCAAGGAATTCGGAAAGCCGGAGGCCGCATTCGCAACCGGCGGCTCATTCGCTTTGGGAATGGCCGAAGTGTTCGGTTTGGTGGTGTCTTTGGCAGGCACAGGAATCGAGAAAAAAGTATTCGCCCGTTTGACACTTTCGGGATCGACCTTCTCGAGCTCCTTCAACGCCTCGCTCGCGGCGGGCAGCGGACAGGCACGCAAGTAGTTCACGACCGGGACGCGAACCCAGTTATTGTCGGGATCCGCCTCGAGGAAGAGCTGCTTCATCTTATCGATTTGGCTCCAGTCGCTCC
>NZ_JBFHFD010000694.1:0-4490 GCF_041583735.1 Novipirellula sp. | reverse complement strand
CGTACCATTGCCGAGTTGTCGATCGGTTGGGCGGTGTCGCAGCCGGGCGTTACCGCCGCGCTCGTCGGAGCACGTCGGCCCGAGCAAATACGCGAAACATGCACCGCGACGCGTTTGCCACCCGAGATCGTCAGCGAGATCGACCAGATTGTCGCGTCGACCGATTCTGCTGGGATGTAGGGGCGGCTGCTTTGGTTGCCGTTTTGGCTGACGTCGTGAAGCATTCTCTCGTAGCGGAACTCGTCAAGAGTTTCGGGGGGATACGTCAATCGAACCAAAGCCGTTGACGACTTCCGCTTCGCTAAATTAGCACAAACGCAGAGGCGTTCACCTAATCCACAAACGCAAATTCGTTGCTCATCAATAAGACTTGGGCCAGTTGCTCAAGTCGATCGAGTGGTCGTGATGCTCGGCTTCCGCCGGGACCTTTGAAGTCTTCGGCCGAATCCGTTTCAAATTCCTGGCCGCTCTCGGTCACCAATTTGATCGTGGCTTGCCACACGAAAGAGTCGAAACTATCGGAATCGCCGCGATTGATGACGAAATCGATTGTTTGTCCCTTCTCGATCCGTGTTTTCAGTGGCCCGAATTTACGATTTTCGCCGTGGCGAACTTCACTATACAATTGCTCGTTACCGCACCACACGATCGCCTGGACTCCGTCACCTCGTTTTTCGCGATGTCCGATCATCCCCGCGATCGTGACGTCGCCCGCCACCGGTGCGGTCCAGCGCCGCACGACGCCGCCGTCGGCACCCCGCATGGAATGACCTCCATTGTCGATCAACGACGCATAGCCAAACGTGCCATCGTCGGGGTACTTGTCCTT
Organism: Novipirellula sp.; assembly: GCF_041583735.1. Classification (NCBI taxonomy): domain Bacteria; kingdom Pseudomonadati; phylum Planctomycetota; class Planctomycetia; order Pirellulales; family Pirellulaceae; genus Novipirellula; species Novipirellula sp. The sequence goes on along the minus strand of NZ_JBFHFD010000694.1, from coordinate 3,661 downwards.
GGCTTGCCAGCGTTTGTCTTTGAACACCGCGAACGGTTGGAAGTCGCTGACACGGCGGTCGGCATCCAGTTTTGCGGTGCCGTAGGTCCAGTGCTCGCTCGCGACAACGAACGACGCCGGAGCTTGTTGTAAAAAGGCAACGAATTGTCGTTGTTCCTCTTCACTGGGGTCACGCGACAGCACTCGTCGAACCAGTGTTTGTGTGTACGCCAACTCGATGGGCTGTTCGCTATTGCGAGCGGCGGTTCGCCGGACTTGCATTGCCACCCGCCTCGCTAGTTCCTGAGATTGAACGCCGTTCAGCAAGTACAGCGACTGTTGCGGCACCGTCGTGAAATAGCGGTTGGGTGAATGAGCATCGGGGCTGGCAAAGTCAAAGGTGCGAAACACCGCTGGCAAATTCTGGCGATCGATCATCGCGTAGATCGTACGGCGGGGGACAGGCGTCGGTCCGGTGATCTCGACCGGCTCGCCACCGAACGTCCGCTGTAACGATCCCGAGACCGCCAAGAACGAATCACGCAGCGATTCAAAATCACGCCGGCGACGGTTCGCACGGGCCAGTAGTCCGTTGTCGGGATCAAGTTCATGATTTTGCTCGGAGGATGAAACCGCTTGACGATAGATTCGCGAAAGAAGGATGCGGCGAACCGTTTTCTTGACACTCTGGTGTCGCGAAAAATCCACTGCCAGCTCTTCGAGCACCTCGGCAACCGCAGGCGGCGGAGTCCGCACACCAAAGTCACTCGTCGATTCGACCAACGGTTTGCCGGTCAAATGCCCCCAGATTCGATTGACAAAAACTCGCGAAGTCAACGGATTGTCCGCCGCGGCGATCTTGTTCGCCAATTCCCAACGACCGCTGCCATCGCGAAATGGTTTGTCATCCGCTTCCCGCAGCGCGGTGAAATATTGCCGCGGCGCGATCTCGCCTCGATTCCCTTGTTGGCCACGAACCAAAATCGGATGATCGTGCGGCTTTTCAATATCGGACATCATCAACGGGCTTTTTCCGTCCTCGTGATGCTTGCTGCTGCTGAGGATGCCGAACATCGCGTAATAATCCGCCGTCGGAATCGGGTCGAACTTGTGGTCGTGGCAACGAGCACAGCTGACGGTCAACCCGAGTAGCCCACGAGTGATCACGTCGATGCGATCATCTCGCGTATCTAAACCGTTCAAGTAGCGACGTCCGACGGTTAGAAATCCCATCGCGTCGAGGTTGCCCGCTTCGTTGTTGGGGTCGGTGCGATCCCCCGCCAATTGGTGCAGGATCATTTCGTTAAATGGCATGTCCGAGCCAAATGCATGGATCGTCCAATCGCGGTAACGATCGCTCCCTTTTAGACGACGTTCCTTGCCCCCGAGTGCGTAGCCAACCGTGTCGGCGTAGCGTGCCACATCCAACCAATAACGCGAAAACCGCTCGGCGTATTCGGGGGACGCCAACAGCGAATCGACCAAACGCACGTACGCATCCGGCCGCGTCGAAGCGGCAAACTGCTCAATCGCAGATTCACTTGGCGGTAGTCCCGTCAAATCAAAATAGACACGGCGGATCAGCGTTTCACGCGGCGCCGGTTCGGCCAGTGTCACCCCCTTCTCGGTCGCGCGTTGGCTCGCAAAATCGTCGATCACGTCGTGCGATCGGGGATCATGCTGCGGTGGCGGAACCGGTGACACGGGGGCGACAAACGCCCAGTGCGATTTGGGGTCGATGTCCATCGGTGAGACCGATGGCTGGTGGGACGCATCCTGTTCGATAACACGCGGGTCGGGTGCCCCCATTTCAATCCAGCTGCGAAGGTTCGCAATCGCTTCGTCATCAAGCTTGCCCTCCGGAGGCATCTGCATGTCATCATCCGCATACTCGACCGCACGAAGCAGTAGGCTTTTGGATCGATCGGTGTCCACGATCGCGGCACCGCGAGTCCCGCCGCGTCGCAGTCCGGCACGCGAATCGACATACAGTTCGCCTTCGCTGGCGTCGGCTTGATGCGAATGGCACTCGTAGCAATGTTCGATCAGCAACGGACGGATCTTTGACTCAAAGAACGCGACCGCTTCGCTGCTGAGTTGGGTTTCGTCTGCGGGCGTCGCCCCCGTTGCCGGTTCGTCGGCGACAAGCGTTGATGCCGAAATCAGGGCAAGCAGCGTGACACGCATCAGCCCTATAGAGCTTTGGCAGGAAGAGTGTCTTTGTGCAGAGTGATAGAAATTGCGTGCGATCAACATCGAACGTTATGCCTGTGGCGTATGCGATTGGTGGAGGGACGTCGTTGATCGCGCCGCGATCAAAACGCAGTTGCTCCGCGATTCAACGCGTCATTTGCTCGCGTTGAATCGGTTCGTGAGCGAGGGGTTTTCGGGGGGCCGTGATGCGGGGGGACTCAGCGATGGGAAATCGCAATATGGGAGGGAGTTGCCATTATAGTCGCGAACAAACTGCGTGACGATGGCGGAAATCACGATCAGGCCGGCACGCTCGAAATAGCCAAAGGACCTGGAATCACCGAGAGACGCGGAAAAAGCGTTTGTTTTTCGCCCCCCCTCCACGCCGATCGCTTAATCTACGGCGCGTGCATATTGGACCGGCAAGATATCGCTGGCCACTTCCGCGCCGAGCGTTTCGGCCGCGTGGTAGGGCCAGTACGGATCTCGCAGTAGTTCGCGGCCCAACATCACCATGTCGACTTGTTCTTTTTGAAGTGCATCCTCGGCTTGCTGCGGTTCGGTGATCGACCAACTGGTGGTGGTTGGAATGTTGGCTTCTTTGCGGATTCGACCTGCGATCGGAATCATGAACCCGGGGCCCCAAGGGACGCTATCGATATCGGGAGTCACAAATCCGTGGCTGACATCCAGTAGGTCCAAGCCGGCGGATTTTAGTTTGCGAGTCAATTCGATCGACTCGTCGATCGTGACGCCTCCATCGACCCAGTCGGTCACCGACAATCGAGCGGTCAACGGCAGCCGCTCGGGCCACACCTTTCGCACCGCAGCAAACGTTTCCATCATAAAACGAGTACGGTTTTCGAAGTCACCGCCATAGGCATCGGTCCGTTTGTTGGACAAGGGCGAATAGAATTCGTGTGCCAAGTAGCCGTGGGCAAAGTGGATTTCGAGATAGTTAAAACCGGCTGCCAATGCCCGCTCGGCGGCACGCACGAAATCGCCTTTGACTCGCTGGATAGCGTCGAGTGTCATCTCGTTGGGTTGTTTCGAGAGTTTGTCGCCAAAGGGGATGGGCGACGGCGCGATCGTGTCCCAGCCTCCTTCGTCATTGGCAAGATGTTTGTCCCCTTCCCACGGTTTACTCGCGCTCGCCTTGCGACCGGCGTGCGCGAGTTGGATGCCGGCGACCGAGCCATGTTCTTTTAGAAACCGGGCAAGCTTGGCAAACGGCTCGACGTGATCATCACTATAGATCCCGCTGTCGGCGGGGCTGATCCGGCCCTCAGGCGATACCGCGGTCGCCTCGACCACCACCAAGCCTGCCCCGCCGATGGCGCGTGAACCGAGATGGACGAGATGCCAATCGTTTGGAAAGCCATTGTCGGATGAATATTGACACATCGGTGACACGGCGATGCGGTTTCGCAGCGTAACATCTTTGAGCGTCAGTTTTTCGAAGAGTTTTGTCATAGCAGCAGGGGCACGG
>NZ_JBFHFD010000693.1:0-4525 GCF_041583735.1 Novipirellula sp. | reverse complement strand
GGCTTAGTTGAGCTCGGGCGAATGATGTTGGTCAAGCAAACGGCCACGCATGCGACTCGCGAAGGGGCGAGAATCGCCGTGCGTCCGACGGCAACAACAAGCGACGTCGTCGACCGAGTGAATGACGAACTGGCTCTGATGGGGATTCAAAATGCAACCGTCGAAACCGTCCCCGCCTCGATCGAAACGAGCACGCCGAGTGGTATCATTACCGTTCGCGTTGCGATCGACATTTCGTCGATCACCTGGGTTCCTGGGTTTCTGAATCTCGATGCAACTCAGATCATTGCCGAGTCATCGATGCGTCGCGAGAGCACCAACTAGCGAGTTTTTAACCGTCGATGTAGCAACCATCGCTAGACGGTGGCCGGCTTCGATGTAGCAACCGTCGCCATACGGTGGTCGGCTTCGATGTGGCTACCGTCGCCAGACGGTGGATCACGTTCTGACGAACATGGCTACTTTTTCAATCAACGTCATCTTTCAAGTTTCGCCGATGCAATCGTGTCAGCTCACAGCTTTCCGGCTGCCCACAGCGTGCCTTTGACGATCGTGTCGAGGTACACCGCATCTTCGAACGTCTCGTTCGAGTGGCCATAGGTGGTGCCGAAGACACGAGCCTTGCCGTAAGTGTTCGTCCAGAAAACGGGATGCGACTGGTCGGTCTTCTCACTTTTGCTGGTGGCCAACACGGTCATATTGGGCCACTTCTTTTCTATCACATAAAGCTCGTCCATCGCCGTTTTGTGGCCATCTGGATAGCCCTTCATGATCACATGGTCTTGGGCAACGACGTTGACCGCGTAGTGACTTTGATGCTCGTGGCGGCGGCTGGTGACACCCAGGAATTCTCGCCAATCGTCGATCTTGGCGTCGCGGTAAGTGTGCATCGCACAGTGGATCACCACCGCGTTGGTTCCAGCATGATGCGACCGAGTGATGCTGCGAATGTAGTCGGGGTTGGTCGTGGCGGCAAAGCATTCGTTGTGGATCACGACATCAAAGCCCTCGGCCCAGTTGGGGTTTTTGTAGAGATCGATTTCGGCGCTCGTGCCGTTGCCGCCGTCGTTGATGACCGTCCAGTTCACGGCGACGCCGCGCTTTTTGAACGCCATTTGCATCGCTTTGGTTTGAAAGTCGTAATCGTGGCAGCAGCCACCGGTGATCAACAGTACTTTGATGGACGGTTTTGCGGCTGACTCGTCGTCAGCACTCCAAACAGCGGCAGTCGTCATTTGCAGGGCGAGGCAGAGGGTCAGCAAGACAGAGAAAGGTTTCAAGGCAGCGGCTCCGGTGGGAGGAGGGAGTGTCGGGACAAAAAAACAGGACGGATTGGGAATCCGTCCTGGGCAGAGAGTTTAATGGGGCGTCAGTCAGCTGGGCTGACTCGATGCTGTTCAGACTAGAAACGATCGTCGATTTCGACGGTTTCCATCACCTTGGTGTTGCGTTCGACCGCGATCACCGTGGTGCGTTGTCTTAGTCCATCACGGCTTTCGCAAGTCACCGGCAGCACTTGGCGTTTATCGGGCAATTGCATGCGAACGGTAAACGATCCGTCTTCTTGTAGTTTGACGGGGCGACCGGCGATATTGACCGAGGCGTTGGGAGTCGTTTTTCCAAACACGATCAATTCGGCATCGACTTTGAATGGCAGCTTCGTTTGTCGCAGCAAGCTGGGGTCAGCGACGGTTTGTCCCTGGTCGCCACGGCTTGGCATCGGACGGTGCAGTCGCTCTTCGAACACCTCTTTTAGGTCGCCTGCGTCTTGATCGTAGCCACCGCTCAGCGAGTAAATTCGCTCGTAATCTTCGGCGATATCGCTCCAGTGTTCGTCCAATCGTTCGCATTCGCCGGGACGAGGTGTCTCGACAACATTGCTGCGACAAATCGTGTAGAACTCGCCAAAGTCCGCCAAGTAGCCAATGATGACTCGAAATCTCGAAGGTGCATCATCCACGTCGATGTACCAATTGTTCACGCCCCCGTGAATCGGAATGTCGCGAGCGACACTTTCGGCTTGGTTGCTTGCCACATCGCCTACGGCTAGCAGACGAAGGATCGGTTTCGCAGTATGCCATCGCTCGGCCATTGCCGATTCCGCACGCTGAACGCTGGCGCGGGTGATTTCCCAGTTTGCTTGCAGCCAGTACGAATCCCGCACGAGCAGCACGACGCGGTCTTGGTGAGGTTCGCCGTTTCGCGTCCGCGAAGAGCCGTTGGCGACAGCCGCCCCACCGACAAGCGTGCCGGTCGACAGGTCACGATGGCGGTCGAGCGTTTCACGGCGGCGACGCATTTGGGCGCGAATGCGAGCGGTTTTCGCCGAGACGCGTTCCTTCTGCTCTTTTTGGTCGAGCGCTTCGGCACACCGTTGGGCGCTGACCGCGGCGGCGCGAGCACGAGCGGCTGCAATTTGAGCCCCCTTGCTGATCGGCGCCGACGCTTTTGCTTTGGACTTCGCTGCGGTTGTGCTTGCCGACCGGGACGAGCTAGATGTTTTCTTGGATGCTGCGTTTTTCGACGAAGCAGAGCTTTTTGACGAAGACGAAGCCGGCTTCGAGGAGTCGGCTTTTCGTCTCAGTTTGCGTTGGACCTTCGATATCTCAGTAACAAGATCGTCCTTTCGCATACTGTGCCAGCCTGATACGCCGTAGGTCTTGGCTAATTCGGCCAATTCTCGTCGTGTTTGCGCTTTAAGGTCTGCCGTTTTAATCACCCTGCATCTCCAAGCTGTAAACCCCGTCGCAAATTTTGAGACGGAGCTAATTCATAATTGATTTTGATCACGACTAGCTTGCACCACCCGGCGGTGGTTGCCGTCGACACCGTTTGTCCGTCGCTTCCTACGCCGCTTCCACTTCTTTCACGCCGCTGGCCTTGGATCCGCTTGCCTCGTTGCCATCGACTTTCCGTATTTCGCTTCAGCTCGACTTCGCTTCCGCTCGCTTCGAAAACCGGTACCCTGAAAACAGTTAAAGCTGTCTCAAAATGCGATTCGCTCCACTTGAGTGGATGGTTTTACCACTGCAGGGCGTCTCTGTGGCTTCTGGAATCCGATATTTATTATGGTTTCGAGTGCCTGTTGACGCGTGCCTATCCGGCCACAATGGGACAATCATCCCCTGAAACATTATGGCAAGGGGATGGCGGAAGTTCTAGATGCGGACTGGTAAAAGAATCCGAATCGTTGCCGGAAATCGCGTTTTCCTAAGGATAATTGGGAAAATTGGATTGGTAAACGTAAACACAATCGGCTTCCTATATTTCCTATGTCTCCTATGTTTCGGTGGGTTATGAGTGTCGCGTCGGTCACTCAGGTGCCTTTTTGACGACGGGGGGTAGCTGTTTGCATCCTGCGGGGTCTTGTGGAGGCGTGTTTTTGCGGACAACCGCCGCTGGTGCAAACGGAAGGTGTCTCATTTTGAAACAAGTTGCCAGCAATCGAGAGTGGGTTGCGACGGGATCGAAAGCTGGCTGCGCTGGGAAATCGGGCATCCGTCCCGTTCAGGGCACCCCAGTCAAGAGAGTTGTCCTTTTGTGACATTTTTAGGTGCGGCGATCCGTCGCTGCCTCTGGTGGTTCTCGATTCCTCAGTCACACTGTGCACGTCGAGTTAAAGCAGCTTCGCAAAACCGCGAATCGGCAGAGCCGGCAAAGACGACGTCATAGGGGAAACGGTCAGGCCCAATGGTGAATCCAGAAAAAAGCCCTTCCGGTTCCGATGACGAGTCAATCCCCAAGGAAAGGATGGTCGACAAGGTCGATGTCACACCCGGACCGGTTGCGGAAAAAAACGCAAGCGGAGGCGCTGTGTGGCTCCGTTTTGTCGGTCTCGGGATGGAGCTCGCTGGAATTACACTGCTGTTCGCCGGCATCGGTTATTGGATCGACGCTTGGCGAAACCACGATCAAATGTACGCCACTGCGTTGAGCACGATGTTGGGGTTTGGGTTGGCAATGACACGGTTCGTCGTCAAAGCCTCCTCGACCCAGTCCTGATTGCTGGCCGACGGCCTAAATCGTTGAGTATCGCCCAAAATTGGTGAAAACCAGCCAAGCGGTACAACCCTGCGAATACTGATGACCGTATGTTGGAAGCGAAGTTGACTTCGCTTTTGAGTAAACTTTTGAAAAAGACGTGACGATCCTAACTCCAACTCGACGATCGCCAAGTTCTCCGGACGTTTCCGATTTGTATCGGCAGACGTTGGGTTGGGTGGTCGCTGCATGGTTGATTGCGACAGCAATCGCGATGGCAGTGGTTGGGCTTCGGGACGCCGATCGTAGTGGCGATGTATTTTTTGTCGCTTTGATGAGTGGCATGATCGCATTGGTGTCGATGTTGCCCGGGCTGTGTCTGCGGTGGGCCAAGGCGATCAAGTCGCGATTGGGTTCTCGAGGTGCAGCGAGTCAGTCAGGTTCTCGTCAGTCGGCCGATCCGTTTGGTGATTTTGTGCTGGCTTCCGGGATGGGGATGATCTTTCGGTTATTTGGGACGGTTGCACTGTTTTTGTTCTGCCGG
>NZ_JBFHFD010000692.1:0-4530 GCF_041583735.1 Novipirellula sp. | reverse complement strand
CTCAACCAATTTCCGGCGAAAGAGATCATTCTCGTAACACGAATCAGGCACGAAACGTGGGGTGGTTACGAAGCGATTCGGTTCATCGATTGTGATTTGCAAGTCGCGGGTAATGATTCCACTGCGGAACACAATCGATGAGATATGTCCTTCGCCGACCGCTCGCAAACTCATCGCGAAGCGTCTCGCTCCGGCCGGAAGATTTGACTGGTCGGGGTGCCAGACCAGCGACGGATTGAACAAGGCGGCTGACTCTAATGCATATTCCTGAGTGAAGTACGCACCAAGCAGCAGTCGACGGTTTTCGGTTAGTGGGGTATCGGTCAGCAGGTGGCGGCGGAGCTCATGAAACCGCCGCTCGAAGAAGGCCTTTGGTTTTTGGTGCCGTCCATGAAATTCATCGAATACATGAGCGAGCAGCTTGTCCACTTCGGTTTCAGAGAGCGTACAGACGCGGGCGATAACCCGCAGCACACGGTCGTCGCCGGGCGGTTGGAACGGTCGCAAGACGACGCGTTGTTTGTTGGGCGAGAGAACGATGTCGGTACGCGTGATGTGCATTAAACGGGCCGCTTTAGTGGGGGTAGGCTGTCTGCGTTTGGACAAAGCAATGATAGGTTGGATGCCGGGCTTCCAGCTTTACGCGTGGTTACGAGCAACCGATAAGGTGAATGTCGTGACATCGACTTCCGCTTTCTGGGGCGATGCTTGGCGGAGCTTCAATTGACACGCAGGGTTGCGCCGAGTCCTCGCATTTCGATGAGCGAGAGTAAAAAAGCGAGTGTTGATTCGGCACCTTGATTCTCGTTGACTTGGTTCTCCATAAGCCCGTCGTAGCATCCTCCGGTGGATGCGTCGTAAATCGGTTGGCCGAGATCATTGCGGCCCAGAAACCAATCGAATGCCAAATGAGCTTGCTCGTTCCAAAATGGATCTTTAGTGGATGCGAATGCTTCGATCGAAGCAGAAACCATCGCGTGCGTTTCGATCGCCTGCTGGTCAAACACCGCCGTCGCGGTGCCTTCGCGACTGAATCCGTTGGATCCGATGGGGCGGAACCGTCCTTGAGGCGACAATTGCTTTCCGCAAAGCCATCGCAGCGATTTTAAGCCAATGTCCGTGGCGAGCGGTTCATTCGATCCGCGGCCGTAGGCAATCAGCGATTGTGACAGTTTGGCATTGTTGTATGTCGCGGTGTTTTCAAACCACGGCCAATCCTCAGTCGCCGTGGCGTCGTAAAGGCGGATCAATCGTTCAGCAAGTCGCTGGTGCATTGTCGTTGCCACGCGGTCACCATTGTAGCGTCGCAAGTATTCGTGAATCCCCAAGATACCAAGGGCCCAGGTTCGCGGTGACGTTGTTTTTTCACACTCCGGCAATGCTCGATGGAACAATTCTCGTGCCCAAGCTGCAAGGCCGGCGCGACGAGACCGTCCGATGCAAGTTCCCAGTGCCCAAAGGGCGCGGCCTTGCGAATCGTCGGACCCATCGTCTTCCAACCACCGCCGGTCGAAGCTCATGAAATTTCGAAAACGACCTGTATCGCGGTCAAACGCGACGTTAAGGAACGCCGCGTAGCGAGAAGCGAGCGAATGCACCGTCGGTGAATCGTTGCCCTGTTCTTCGAGCAAGACGGTCAGGATCAAGGCCCGAGCGTTGTCATCGGTGCAATAGCCGTGAGCATGATCAGGAATCGTATAGATCGCATGCTGTACGATGCCGGTAGAGTCACTGAGATGTTGCAAGTGATCCAGTTGCATCTTCGGTAGTGCCAGTGGTTGCTCGTCGAGAGTGCGAACCGCCAAGGGGGGACGATGACTGCTGCGTTCACGTTGAGCTCGACGGAACGAGGCAAGGTACGACTGAGAAATATGGTCCCACGTCATACTTCGTCCCAAGCGACGGGCTTCTGCACGCATCGCCATCCGCCGGTCGTCGTCGCCGAGAAGTCCGATGATCTCTCGAGCGATCGCAGCCGAGTCTGCAAAGGGAACCAGCACGCCGCGGCCGTCGGCGAGTAATTCTTCGGCGTGCCAATAGGGCGTCGAGATCACCGCTTGGCCACATCCAAATGCGTATGCCAACGTGCCCGAGACAGCTTGCTGCACATTCAAATAAGGAGTGATGTACAGATCCGCTGCTCCTAGAAATTCGGTCAGTTCCTCCAGTTCTACGAACCGGTTATAGAAGCTAACGTGCTTGCTGATGCCGAGCTCCTTGGCCATCCGTTCCAAACTGATCCGATAGCGTTCGCCTTGCTCACGAATCAAATTGGGGTGTGTCGCTCCGAGGACAAGATAGATAAAGTCAGGGAAACGGACGACGACCTCGGGGATGGCTCGCAGAACATACTCAATTCCTTTTCCGGGGGAAAGCAATCCGAACGTCAGTGCTACCGCCTTGTTCTTGACGTTGAATTGCTCCTTCAAAATTTGCTGGTCGGTATCGGGTGCATTTGGGATTCCGTGGGCGATCAAGTCGACCTGATCGGCATCGACTGAATAAATGTTGATCAGGGTTTGTCGGGATCGCTCGGTCATGACGACAAGTCGCGTTGATAGCCGTACCAACTGCGTCATCACGGCACGCTGCGTTTGACTAGGCTCCGACAAAACGGTGTGCAGCGTTGTGACGACCGGCATTCGCAGATCTTGCAAGAGTGCCAAAACGTGACTGCCGCAGGGGCCGCCATAGATACCGAACTCGTGTTGCAAACAGACGATGTCGACATTGCTAAAATTCAGAAAGTCGGCCGCGGCCCGGTAGTCTTCGATGTCTTGTTCGACGACCTGGAACTGAACTTCGTTGTCGTACAAGTAACCGCCTGGGATATCGTCCATTGGGACCACGATGCATTCGGCAGCTGACGTTTTCGCGATGGATGACCGCAAATCGTGAGTAAAGGTTGCGATGCCACATTTGCGAGGCAGATAGTCACCAATAAAAGCGATCTTTTGCAGTTTGGGTAGGGTCATGATTGAAAGCCGTTTTGTGGAACAAGCGATTCGAGTAGCGATCGCTTTGTGAACCGGGTCATGGCGACGGATGTGTCGGCGGCTCCATAAAAAACTTGGAATTCGTTGCCGACATCCAACATTGCCGTTGGAAAAACGACGTTGGGTACAAAGCCGGATTTTTCGTAGTCGGTTTTTGGCGTCATGATCGGATCGTTGGACCTAGCGATCACGCGAGCGGGATCGTCGCGATCCAGTAGCAGTACCGCGGCTGCATAACGCCCCACAGTGCCGGCGGCGGTTGATGTTGCGCTGCCGTGGTAGAGCGTGATCCAACCCTCGTCGACTAAGATCGGTGGCGTTCCGCTGCCTACACGATCGCCTTCCCACCCCTGGACGCCCCTGAGAATCGGTTGGTGACGACCCCAATGCAAAAGGTCCGGCGAGCGAGCGATCCAGATTTGTGGCGGGCTAAAGTGCGAATTTGGATTCGGACGATGCAGTGCAACATAGTCGCCGCCGATCCGCTGTGGGAACAGCACGACATCTTTGTTTTCGCTGGGAAAGATCACTCCGTGCCGTTGAAAGTTTACACAGTCGGTCGTAGAGACGAGTGCGGTTGCAGCGCCGGACCTAGACACCGCGACATAGGTGATCCAGTAAGTTTCGTCGATCTTAGTGATCCGAGGATCCTCGATACCGTATTCCTCTAACGATCCTTCAGGTAGCAATGCATTCGCGAACTGCCACGTGTCGTTGCCATGGGCTGATTTTCGAAAGGTCTGCAGATGGGAAACCGAGGTCAATCGAAGATCACCGTGGTCTTTTAGGGCGACAACACGAGCATCCGTCTTACGCAAGTCTTGATCGCGAACCCAATCGACGGCCGTCTCGCCAGTACGGGACCAACGAGGAAGCGGCGTCCATCCCTCGCGTCGATCGATCGGGCGTTCGGCGACCCTCGCTAGCATCACGATCTCGTCGCCGATGATCGCAACAGCAGGATTGAAGACGCCGATGACTTCCCAATCGCGTTGGGTCGGCCGGATATCGCAGGGACTTAGTAGGCACGAGTTGGATAGTCTATCGATCATGGGGACATACCAAGCGATGGTGACAAAGGTTGTTCCTGATCAGCGTCTGGCTCGAACCTGCTGGTCCGTGACAACCACTCGTGAACCTCCCGCTCCCTCAACACCTCAGCGAACTTGTTGGGACGGAGACGCGACTGCCACTCGCGAAGATCATTGGGAAAGCGTTCGACGCCCGCGAGTCCGCAGCGGCGTAGCGGGGCGCTCCCTTGCTGTTGCAATCCGACATTGCCACGCAACGGAGGCTCATGACAGAGTCGTGCGGTGGCGTGTCGGCCAGCTCGCGGGTGGTTGTGGTTTTAGCGTCCAGCGATGCCGCCGATATCAACGGAATCGCAGGAGGGGCATCGTCCGTTGAGAGGCGATGCTTTAAGAGGTAACGCGGTGTGCCGGTCAAACCATCCACCATGATCGCCTCCTTGGGCGAACAAGAGACCTAGTGCGATTTGTCTGCCGAAGGGGATCTTCGATGCGAACAAACTGCG
>NZ_JBFHFD010000691.1:0-4537 GCF_041583735.1 Novipirellula sp. | reverse complement strand
CTGCACACTGCCAACGGTCAATCTCGGTCCGAGGCGGTTTCGGCGAAAGACGACGCATTGCTGCAAGAGCTTCGTTTGCTCGACCACGATGCACGGTGCGAGCGGCTGGAAATCTACTTCAGCGAGCAACTTGGCAAAATCATGTCGTTGGACCCGACCACATTGGATCGATCCGAATCGCTCGGTTCGCTCGGTCTCGATTCGCTGATGGCCATCGAGTTGAAAAACACGATCGAAACCAAGTTGGCAATCGTGATCCCGATCAGCCATTTCATGGACGAACCCAGCATCGCCACGTTAGCGAAGATTGCTGCCGAGATCATCGGCGCCGATGCGGCGGAAGCGAGTCACGAGCAAGAATCGTCGGTTGCTTCGGAGTAGAGCGACGGTCGCCGGTTTACTTCGATTCTTTCAATTTCTTTGCTTCGGCTTCCAACGCAGCGACTTCGTCTTCGAGTTGCTTCAGTTCATCGAGATCGTCGGCTTGTTCACGCGACCCAGCCAATCGAGGACGCAGGGTTTGTAGTTTCTTGTTGATAACATCGAGACGCTTCTTCGCTTTTTTATCCATGATTTCGTTATGTAGTGGAGTGAGGGGATCAATCAATCCAGCATTGTACTTCATATCGTTCGCACGCCGAGTCGGCTTGTCGAAAACTCGGAGGGCTGACCGTGAATTTCAACTCTGCTGACTCCGCTGTCAGTCATCGTCGTCACTGCCTCCGCAAACACCGGTGCACTTGGTGCAATCGGCACATTCTGCATGACGTGCTAACTCGGGTCGCAAAAAACGAATGAAGATCCGCTTTTCTGGGGGGTGTGTAAGCTAGTTATTAATTGAATGCGAAGTCCGTCGTGGATCAATGGCTGCGACGCGAGTCCCTTCCCCACTAGAAAATTGGCTCAAAGGCGATTTCCGAAATCATGGGTGCCACCGAATCATCACGCAGTGTCGGATCCGTATGCGGCGCCGGAACACAAGGCAGACGCTACTTTCGCCGCTCCGTCGCCATCCATAGCGTCTCACAGCGTCGCGGTACTGTCAGCGTCGAATTTGCCTTTGTCGCCATTCCAATGTTTATCTTGCTGTTTGCCGCCGTCGAACTGGGCCGTGGGATGATGACAGTCCAAGCGTTGGAGGAAGCGGCTCGATCGGGTTGCCGAATTGCCGTACTGAAAGGGGCCAACACTTCGGACATCAAAGCCGAAGTCAAACAGTTGACCGAAGCGATGGGGATTTCCAAACACAGCATCGAAATCGAACCCGCTTCGCTAGATACCACTCCGCAATGGGAACCCGTCACGGTGCGTGTGACTGCGAACTTTGCCGATATGACTTGGTTACCCGTTCCACGTCATTTCAGCGGTATGAGTTACACCGCCGCTTGTGTTTTGCCCCGTGAAGGCGAGCTTGTTCAATAGTTTTGATGGGTTAGTGTTCTCTCTGCGTGATGCGCAATGGCATTTTACTTTTCTTCAGCGAGTTTCAATGATGACGCGAATTGCTTTCTCTCCAGCGTGCAAACGTCGCGGGGGCACAATTGTGTTGTTTGCCGTTTTGATGATCGTCATCGTTGGCATGGCGGCCTTCGCGGTGGACATTGGCCGGATGCAATTGGTCCGCAGCCAATTGCAGTGTGCAGTAGATGCAGCAGCAATCGCCGGAGGACTGCACCTTAAGAACAATCCCGATGATATCCAGGGTGCCAAGGCGGTGGCAGAAAGTTTTATTGCCAAGAACAAAGTGGGCTTTGTGGTCGATGTACCGCCGGACACCATCGCTTTGGAAACCGGAAACTGGGATCCCAACACCGAAACGTTTACCGTATCAAACACCAACGCCAGTGCGATCCGAGTGCACGCGGTTCAAGACAGGGAGCCTTTCTTTTTCGCGGGCATCTTTGGTCAATCCTCGTTCTCAATTCCTCGTCATGCCATTGCATCCGCACCCGGTATCCCGCTGGATATCGTGATGGTCCTCGACTTGTCGGGATCGATGGGCTCCGATGGACGCATCGAGGCACTGCAGCAAGCATCACCGGAATTTGTGACGATGATGGAGCTGTCGCTCAAAGAAGACCGCATCGGAGTGATGGGGTACGGCGCCCGAAAAGATAGCTACGATCCAAAGAAAGAGGGGCACACCGGAATCCTGTATACCGCAACGCCGTCCAGTTTGTTTCCGGATCCCTATGACACGTCCACGGATTGGGTAGGCATTCTCGAAGCTCGGATGACCAACGATTTCTCGTTCTTGAAGAACGACATTCTGTCGAGCAGCTCGTTGACGTCCGACAAATACGGCGGAGGGACTCCGATCGGTGCCGCCGTTCGCGATGGGGCTCACTATCTGTACGCCAACCATCGCAAACACGACAGCCACGGTAACACTGTCAAGATGTTGATGGTGGTGATGAGCGACGGCTATGCCAACAAACCTGAAGATGACCCGGACCAATATGCGATTGCGATGGCAAACTATGCCGAAAGCCTCGGAATCGAAATTCACACGATTAGCTTGGGAGATGACGCGGATGTCGCGTTGATGACCGCGATTGCAAACGCAACCGGCGGTAAACAGTTTTCGGCCTCGGGCAGCGGAAGCGAACTAACTCGTACGCTGAAACAGGCCTATCGTAACATCGCTGGCACGATCAACCGCACCGTTTTAGTGCAATAGAATCATGATGTCATTTAAAAAAACGAAGTCGATTGCGCGTCGTCACGCGAAATCTCGATTCATCAGACGACGAAAATCACACGGGATCGCGGCGGTGGAGTTTGCCGTCGTCTTGCCGCCCCTGCTGTTGCTGATCCTGGTATCGGTCGAGGTGGCTCGCGCGTTCGCCGTCCAGCATTCGCTGCAAGAAGCGTGTATCAATGGGTGCCGTATCTACGCGCTTGGTGACAAGACGCAGCAACAGGCAAGTGACATGATCCATCTGTCGCTAGGCGAAGCAGGCATCTCGGGGCACAGCATCGATTTCGTTCCTGCGACTAAGGCCGAGATCACAGCCGAGATGCAGCCGGTCACGGTCACCATTTCGGTGCCATACAGCCAAGTCGGAGTCGGTGTGCAGTGGATGCTGGCCGGAACGACGGTCACGGCCAGTACGACGCTGCCAGCGGAATCACGCTAAACCCCCCTCTTGTCTGGACCCGTGTCTTGTCTGGACCCGCGTCTCGGCTGGACATGTGCCTTCCCCCCCCTCTCTCTCTCTCAGTAGACAGCTTTGCGATCCCCAGATCGCTCCACGATTCGGTTGGGCGGGAAGGATGATTCTTAGCGAAACGAAGTCGAACATTTTCCAGTTCTTGCTACAATCCTGGATTGGCTCGTCCATCACCATCCTCGCTGGCGAGCGAATTGACCTATAGACGACGTACTTAAAGCAGATGATGAGCAAGAAGAAAAAGAAAAACACCCGCATTCCACACAAATTTTTGCCGTGGATAGATGTTCGCAAAAAGTACCGTTTGTCGCACGCGCAAGTCCAAATGGCACGCGAATTGGGGATGTCGCCCAAGCGGTTCGACCGGCTCGCTAACACCGAACATAAACCGTGGAAGGTGCCGCTGCCGCAATTTATCGAATCGTTATACGAAAAGAAGTTCGGCAAGACCGAACCCGATCATGTGCAGTCGATCGAAGAGATGGCGGCTGAACATATGGCCCGCCGCGAAGAGCGAAAAGCAGCGAAAGCCGCCGAAGAGGCTGCCGTAGATGACACTGCAGATAGCACCGCTGAGGATGCTGAGCAGCCCTCCGCCCCGCGAAGCGATGCTGGGGGCGAGCCCGACGTTGCTCCCAATGCCTCGCTCGACACCGATGCGAACGAAGCGTCCGAGCCATCGTAATGCATCGTGGATGCCATTCCCGCAAGCCGCTATCGCTCTTGCATCGCAGGGAAGCGGAATTGTCGAAAACAGGCCGGGCAAGATCAGAATTTCAAGCTGGCTTCGATAAACAGAGCATCGTCGAGATCGATCTCGCTATTGCTGCTTTCAAATTCAATCGAGCGATTGAACGCATAGCCCGACTCGACAAAGAAGCCTCGATTTCCGGCTCGCAGCAATTCGTAGCCGACAAGCAACCGCAAGTCGCTGAGCGTCAACTCGTCCGATATGCCGCTATCGCGTGTGACGGCCCATGTGTTTCCGCCCAGGGTGCCGCCAAGATACGCCCATGATTCCGAGTTGCCGCCGTCTTTGGAGATTCGGCGGGCGATCCGCGGACGCGGCAGCATGGCATCGATTTTCCACTGCGGCGTGGGAGTCCATGTGGCACCGGCTGCGGGTAGCAGCGGCAGGTCGGCACGGCCCAGGTAGACCGCTCCGAAGGACAAGCTTAAATCGGGTCGGCACTGCCAATTGACCAAGCCCAACCCAAATAATCGCACTGCATTTTCGTCGGTCGTAAAGTCGCTGCGTACAGACGGCGTGACAACCAACGTTGTCGAAATGACTGCGGACCATTCTTTGCGGTTGAAAAAGGTCACGCCGGTGTTGTAGAGCGTGCCCGGCAGGTCGATGGTGT
>NZ_JBFHFD010000690.1:0-4550 GCF_041583735.1 Novipirellula sp. | reverse complement strand
GAAGGCCGCGTCAACCCGCTAACCAAGGCGAATTATCTGGCGAGCCCTCCTTTGGTCGTGGCATACGCGTTGGCCGGAACGACCGACATCGATTTGTTGACTGAACCGCTCGGACAAGACCAATCGGGCAACGATGTCTTTTTGAAAGACATTTGGCCTTCGAACGAAGAAATCCGCGAAACCATGGCGACGTCGATTGATCCATCGATGTTCACCGAGCAATACGAGGCCTCGGTGACCGGCAACGAATTGTGGAATGCCATCGATGTGTCAGGCGGAGCGTTGTACCCGTGGGACGAAAACAGCACTTATATTCACCATCCTCCGTTCCTCGATTCGGTCACTGCCGAAGCCGTACCGGACATCGCGCCGATCAAGGGTGCTCGCGTGTTGGCGCTGCTTGGCGATTCGGTGACGACGGACCACATTTCTCCCGCCGGTGCGATCGCATCGGATGGACCTGCCGGCCGATTCTTGAAGGATTCAGGCGTCGAAGTGCGTGAATTTAACAGCTTCGGATCACGCCGCGGCAACGACCGTGTGATGGTGCGAGGCACGTTTGCCAACATTCGCATCCGCAACCAATTGGCCCCAGGGACCGAAGGGGGCGTCACTCGCTATCTGCCTGATGGTGATGTGATGAGCATTTACGATGCGTCGATGAAATACCAAGCCGCAGGGGTTCCGTTGGTGGTTTTAGCGGGTGCTGAATACGGTACCGGCAGCAGCCGCGACTGGGCCGCCAAAGGCACGATGCTACTGGGTGTCAAAGCGGTGATTGCAGCCAGTTACGAGCGAATCCATCGCAGCAACTTGGTTGGCATGGGCGTGTTGCCGCTTGAGTTTGCCGACGGTGCGACTTGGCAATCACTTGGTTTGACTGGCGAGGAAACGTTTGACATCCCTGATTTGTCCGATGCGATCGAGCCCCGTTCGACGATCACCGTGCATGCCACTGACGTGAATAACAACACCAAGACGTTCCCGTGTGTGGTGCGAATTGATACGCCGGTGGAACTGCAGTACTACCGCAACGTTGGTATTCTGCCCACGGTGCTTCGCAATCTGTCGAAGTAAGACGAATTGAAAGAAGTCGATCGGGCGGCGGACGCCCGATGCCAAAAACACGAGTTACCTCGCCCAAGCTTCGGCTTGGGAGAGGTGACTGCCGCATCAGGGAATCTTGATGACGTTCAATAGGAAATCGCCTACCTTGTTCATCATTTCTCGCAGCGGCCCGAGCCCTAGCGGTTTGGTGATGTAGGCGTTCGCGGTGGCTTGGTATGCCTTGGTCACTTCGCTCGGTTCATCCGAAGCCGAGCAAATGATCACAAACAAATGGGCCAACGAGGGATCGCGACGGATTTCGCCCAGCACCTCACGTCCGCCCATCATCGGCAGATTCAGATCCAAGAGGACCAGATGCGGCATTTCCGCATCCTCGAAACCTGGTTCGCGGCGAAGATACCCCAGTGCTTCTTCACCGCTGGCGACGCGGGTCATCACGTTCTCAAAATCACACGAAGCCAATGCTCGCTTTGTAATTTCGGCTTCAAACTCGGCATCTTCGACGAGTAATATCCGCAGCCTTTTTTTATGCATCATTGCGTCTATTAAAAAAACGATCGTTTACTTGGTGATTTGAAAACAGAATCGACTGCCACCTTCGGCGGAGGCTTCCACCCAAATTTCGCCACCGTGACGCTGCACAATCCGCTTGCAAAGCGCCAGTCCAATCCCGGTTCCTTCGATCGTACTTCCATCATGAAGCCGCCGAAACACCTGAAAGACTTCGAGACGAAACTTGGGGTCGATTCCCATGCCATTGTCCTCGACAACAAATAACCAATGCTCGGGTTGCTCGATCGCGGATATCGTAATTTCGGGACACCGACTTGGATCCCGATACTTGATCGCATTGCCAATCAAATTTTGCATCAATTGACACAATCGCGACTCGATCCCGCGGACAGTCGGCAACGGGTCAATACGAATCACCGCTCCGGTCTCTTCGATTGACACTTCTAATCGCCGCATCGCTTCGTGAACCACTTCCTCCATGTTCACTTCGCTGAGATCGGCGTCATCCCGGCTGACCCTGGAATACTGAAGCAAATCGTCGATCAATTTTTTCATCCGCTTGGCAGCCGCAATCTGCAATTGCAAATAGCGTTTACCTTCCTCGCCTAATTTGTCGCCAAAGTCTTCGTTGATAAACTCGGCATAATTCGAAATGGCTCGTAGCGGTTGCTGTAGATCATGCGAGGCGACGTAGGCAAACTGTTTCAATTCTTCGTTGCTCTCGTCAAGCAATTCAGTTTGACGACGCAAATCTTCTTGAGCATGCAAACGCACGATCAGGGTCGAAACGATATACGCGAGTTGGCGGAGCACGGATTCATCTTCGTAATCAAAATCACCCGATTCTTTATCCGACAACCAAATGGCTCCTAGCGTTTGCCCCTCGCCATCGATCAATAAACAGACGAGCAGTCCACGCAGCGCGGGACGGTGAGCCGTCGCTTCGCAGAAGCTCGCGCCGATCGGGTGCGACCGCAACTGATCTGCCGACAACGACACCACCGCTCGGTCAAGCGAGCGAAAAAAATCACATAATGCGATATCATCGGAATGCTCGGCGAGCTCGGATTCCGCCGTCACCTCTTCTTTGACCATCGTTTCGCTGGACGTTTCCGCAGCTTGATACGCCGGATGTTTCTTCGAATAGGAACGCCCGTGCATTGCCTGTTTACCGTTTGACGTATGACACAAATCAATTCCTGCGATCTCCGCCGAACACAAACGACGAGCCTGCCTGCAAACGATCTGGCTAAGTCCTTCGAGCGACGTCACACGCAATGTCGATTCGAGTGTTTGCAGCATCACCTCACTCAAATGCAAGTCTTTGCTGAGACGTTGCTCGTGTATCTTTTGATCCGTCACATCCAAGTGCACGCCGAGCAATCGGGTGGGTTGGCCGCTGGAGTCACGAAATAGTTGGCCGCGAGCCAAAATCCAACGGTACACTCCCGAGGCGTGTTTCATTCGGAATGCGGATTCATATTCACTGTTCGCACTCGCCAGCAACGCTTTGACACGCGAGATGGCTTGGGGCAAATCGTCGGGGTGGACACGTGATTCCCAATCCACATACTCCGACAGCGTGCCGGGGACTTCTCCCAATTGCCGGTGCCACTGGTCGGAATAAAACACTTCGTTTGTCGCTAGATTCCAATCCCAAAGTCCAACGTCACCTCCCCGCAGAGCATGTTGCAGCCGGGTTTGCGCCCGCAACAGCTCTTCTTGTTCGATGCGGCGGTCGGTCACTTCATGCCAGACTCCCACGACCGCTTTGCCCGTTTCTAACTGCACTGCGGTCAGCGCCACTTCACAAACAAATTCATTTCCATCGGCGCGGCGAAACAGCCAGTCAACGCGATGTTTGCCCTGTTGTTCAACCCGCGTCTCGATCTGCTGCCATCGCTCGCTCGACAAACCACCATCCATTTGGAACTGCGGCGAGAACTCAGCCGGGTGACGCCCCAAAAGCGCTTCCGAATTGGACACCCCCAACATTTTCGCCATGGCAGCGTTGCACTGCAAAATGCCTTGCGAATTATAAATGAACTGAGCATCCAAGGATTGTTCATACAGCACATTGCGGAGCACCGATTCGGACAAAGGTTCTCTCATTCGGCCATCGCCTCGGAGTACTTTTCGATTTGTTGGTGCAGATGCCACTGTCCGGGATCATCCAACAAACAGCCACTTTCGATCTGTAGCGCTTCGTCGACACGGTCGAGCAGAAACAGAATCTCGGCCAGTGTATCACGATAAATCGCACTCTCGGGTTCAAAATAAACCGCTTGCTCCGACAACCGAACCGCCTCGTTGAGTTCGCGTTGGTTCATGGCGGCGACCCAAGCCAGATTGTTGCCTGCGGTGGCATCAAACGGATAGTCGGCAATGTAGGCTCGACCAGCTTCCCAGACACGCTCGAACGAGGCATCCGCGATCGCATCCATTCCTTTGGCGCGCATCTTGGGAAGCAACCGTTCGGCCACATCAATATCGAGCGGATCCATTTGATAGATTCGATCGAGATGCTGCTGCACTCGCTGCTCGTCCCCCTTTTCAATCGCACCTTCGAGCTGCCAACGCCGAACAAACACTGGCAGCGAGATATAGGCCACCGAACGAAAGAAGGTGGTTTCGAGTGTGCCACCGATCGCCAGATCGAACCATTTTGCTGCATCAATCGGATCGCTTTGACGAACAAGCGTGGAATAATTTCGAGCAACATCGTACAGCTCCGTCGCTTCCTCGGAACCGAACGCCGCCATCGGCAACAAGCTTCGATAGCCCTCGAGCGTCATCTGACGTTCACCTCGTTCGCCCAAGTACTCTAGCAGTTCGCTGCGCAGCTCCATCGCAGGCGAACACAACATCAATCGCAATTGGCGTTCGAGGCTTTCCGCCTGCGTTAAATGGCCCTGGCGTCTCGCCAAAATCCACTGGCCCACCGTCGCTTTGGCCGCGTAATGAATCTG
>NZ_JBFHFD010000689.1:0-4566 GCF_041583735.1 Novipirellula sp. | reverse complement strand
ACGTTGCGGACTGGAAATGGTTTGAAGACGAGCGGGTGTGAATCCCGCCTGAGTAACCGCTAGCCACGGGCTCAGTATCGAGTTTTGCTGCGTTGATATAAGACGCAAGTCGAAGTTCAACGTTGATGCGTAAATACGAAAGGTAGTGAGGGTGAAAGGTATCGGCTGGCTGCCGAGCCCTGAACGAGATTGAGCTCCGAAATCATGGTTTCCTGTTGGATACTGCCCAAGGTCTGTGCATGCCCGAAGGCGAAACTCGCGGTCGCGTCTTGGCGAGCGACATCGAGAGTCCCGGAGTCGAAGATCCACTCGCGCTACACACTGCGTCTTCAAGGCAACCAGTGACGCCCAAAAGTTCTTGATCTGATTATGAACTCCAATCATGACAAGTCGAGTATGCCCGCGAAGCCGAAAAGGCAACAGAGGCAAATGACTCTTTGGGAATCGGATGACTGCATAGTACCGTTGACTTCGGGTAACGCCGAACGAGGGAAGGCGGTCAGGCCGACACGCGATTCCAGCCGACCACCTGCCACTCACAGAAGTGGAACGCCGGTGTATGATCGACTGGATCGCATCACCACGAGAGCGGAGGGCGACGCAGCAGCGACGTTTAGCAACCTCTTTTCGTTGCTCAATACTGAACTGCTGTTCTACGCTTTCCGACGACTCAAGCGAGACAAAGCACCGGGGATCGACGGGGTCACGGTGGACGATTACGAAGAGAATTTGCAAGGCAACTTGCAAGCTCTCGAAGATCGAATCCATCGCGGCAGCTATCGTCCTCAGCCGAGTTTACGCCGAGACATTCCCAAAGGAGACGGTAAAACGCGACCTTTAGGAATCGCTTGCGTGGAAGATAAGATAGTCCAGCGGGCGATCGTCATGGTCTTGGAACGCATCTACGAGGTGGATTTTCATGATACCTCGTACGGTTACCGGCCCAAGCGAAGCTGCCACCAAGCACTGGCCGATCTGGGCCAGACGATCACACGCCGACGAGTCAACTGGGTACTCGACGCTGACATTAAAGGGTTCTTTGACAATGTTGATTTCGGGAAGCTCAGGGAGCTTCTCGGGAGACGCATCGAAGACTCGCGAATGCTGCGGCTGATTACCAAGTTTCTGTACGCCGGAGTGATGATTCAAGACAAACGTTACGCCACCACGGAAGGCGTTGCGCAAGGTTCGGTTCTTTCTCCACTGCTAGCCAATGTGTACTTGCACTACGCGCTGGACGAGTGGTTCGAGCAGCAGGTGAAGCCTCGTCTCAAAGGCGAGGCCTCGATTATCCGCTTTGCGGATGATTTCATCTGCACGTTTGAGCGAGAATCGGACGCGTTGCGTTTTCGTGAGGTGTTGACCAAACGTCTTGGTCGGTATTCGTTAGAGTTAGCCGAGGAGAAGACGAAGTTGCTCCGTTTCGGCCGTTTTGCCAGTCGCGATTGCCAGCGGTTGGGTGAAGGGGCTCCGGGCACATTCGACTTCCTTGGCTTCATGCATTACTGCGGCACAAGCCGCGCTGGAAAGTTCAAACTGAAACGGAGGACATCGGCAAAGAAGTTTCGATCGAAGATCCGCGAGCTCAAAGACTGGTTCCGCACCAAGTTGACGACGCCGCACAACGAGGTCTGGCCAACGTTGGTCCGCAAACTCCAGGGACACTTTCAGTATTACAATGTCAATGACAATTGGGAGATGCTGATGAAGTTCCGGGAGGCGGCACGAAAGTTAGGTCTTCGTTGGATGCGTCGTCGTAGTCAGAAGGGGCGAAATCTCAGTTGGGAAGCTTACGGACTCTACCTCGAGCGACACCCGTTGCCGAATCCGGGACAGATTACGGACTTGATCGCGATGGGGAGTGCAAAGTGATGCCAGGTGAGAAGTGTCGGCTGGGAGCCGGATGCGTTAACGGCGCCAGTCCGGTTCTAAGAGGGTTCGGTGATCAATTGGACAAGGATCAAATATTGTGACACCACAAGGAGAAATCTGTGGCAAACCGTGAACACAAAGCGTATCCTAACATCCGAGAGACACCGTTCTACTCGCCCGGAGCCGGGCTTGCGCGCTTTCACGAATGGAAAATCAACTTTCCCGGCCCGGTGACGGGCACCGTTCTGCGATAAACAACCGTGACTCTACTTGATGAACTACTCACGCTGCCGCCTTCAATGCGACGTCTCCGCCTTGGACACGGCGATACTCGTGATGCGTTAGTGGCTCTGGGAACCGAGGCCGGAATCGCTTGGCTCGAAGAACACATTGAGTCACCGATTGGCCCTGAATGGGGCCGCTTGCTTTATGCGCTGGAACCTGAATGGGCACATTTCGACCGCTGGATCCGTGCCAGCAAACTTCACTGTTTGGCTGCCATCGACGCACTTCTGTCCTTTACACCGAGCCCATACTCCGATGACGACAAAGAGCCTGAATTGCCATCGGGTGCCGATCCTGCTGCGATCAACGACGCATTAAATCATGCGTTGACTCACTACGACAACCCGCGATTACAGGACGCGGCAAAGAGAATCCGTCATGTCTGGCCGGTTGGCGCACCCACGCGACATGCGATTGACATCCCCGACCCACTCGAAGAATTTGCAACGATTCTTTTTGGCAACGACGCCACGCTGATGAACCGTTGGAACGAGTCACTTGCAACCGCACTGAACGCTCCAGAGAATGCCGCGGATTATTGGCATTCTCTGTTGCAATTCAGTGACAGAACCGATGTTGTCGCCGACGTCGACTGGCGTACATTCCCAGACTCTATCGTTGGACGCCTGCAAAGCCTTCGATCGGCTAACGGATTGCCTATTCCGTGGAAGGTATACGCAAACTACGATGGCGAAATCGAAGACCTATTCCGTGAACTCAACGCCGAAGTCAAGGGCTCTGAACGGTCGCTGGTGTCGGTGGATACTGGCGGTGATTCCTACGCCCTTGTATTTGTCGATTCTGGTGCGATACCGAATCTTGAATCTCTGATTGCATCCGCATTGAAAGAGCCGTCAACGATTCAGAAATTTGAATAGTGTCCCGTAAAACCGAATCGCAAATCCATGCACCGGAGTGGCGGTGGCCAGCGGTTTCTGAAGTCAAAGTCAACTGCCGCCACCCGGTGATGGCGGTCGTTCTTGCGACGACGATTCGCAGCCTACTGGATTCGCAATAGTTGTCCGGGTCTCGAACGTTTTCCTCAGTTCAAGTCATCAGCGACATCGCATCGGGCGAACGTCACTTCCAATAGAACTTCCTGAATGTTGAAGCCTTCTCGTCGGACCAATGCGCGGTCGGTCTTAACCACAGATTTACACAGATGGACACAGACCTGATTGATCGCGATTTGTATCTGTGTGCATCTGCGTATATCTGTGGTTGTTAATGACGCCCAGAACGAATCGGCGCTAAATCGCTGTGTGTCCGATTCTGTGTTGCCGTTTGTTGCTCGGGCCGACTTCGTCCGGTACTCTAAGGTTCGCGACCTTCGTCCCCTTGGCGAGTCGTCTGTCACGCACACCCAGCGCAAGAACCAAGTGGTGCACATGAGTGGCGGCAACGTATTTTTGTGACCACAACATCCTGGGTCGCCACCGTGTGACCACCGCCGTTATCGCAACCAGTCTTGTGAACCATAGGTGACTCGTGGCTCAACGCCAATCACAGAGCATCGAAGCGATCATCGAGCGATACGAAGAGGGCCTCTACGCAAATGCAGAAGCGACTTTTGCAATCATCCAGTCAGTGACTCCGGAATCCGTTGCTTCGTTGTTCCAGCTTCCTCCTCCACTCGGAGAGCGCTTGAACGAACGAATCGCGACTGCACCGAACACCGACAGTGAATGGGCGAACGCGAATCTCCGCTCGGCTTACATCAGAAGCAACATTTCGGGCGAAAAACCGTCGCTGCCGAGCGACGCGGCACTCGCGATCCAGAAGGAGCGATATAGAGTCGGCATCGAACTGATTCGGTCATACTGCGAAGAGCATTTGCCGGTGTGGTACATCCGAGCCTCCGGCTACAATGCTGATGCCTCCAACTAATGCTACGTTAAAATGCGATAACCATGACGTGCACACGGAGGACGGCATGAGGCGTTTACAAATGGACAATCTAACTGCCGTCCCCGGTGACGTCGGCCGTTATCGCAACTAGCCGCGTGGACTGCGTTGATGTTCAAGTCATTCCATCACTGGCGTAACAAGCGAAGTTCCCGTTGGTGATCGTGCAACATTTTGTCATCGCAGTCCGTTACACTAGCATCACTGGTCGATCCCAACGGTTGTCTGCTTGACGGGCCACCCACGGGGCGGAACGCCACTGCAACCATACTCGATTCATGCTTGCTGCGATCTGCGATAACCATGCGATGGTGACGGAGCGGCGGCATCGTGTTTGCAAAGTGGCTCAATCATCCTTCGCCGCCCGCACATCGCTCCCGTTCGTCGATATTTGGAGCTCGCTGTGACGATTCGACATACGCTATGGTTAACCGCCCTTGCCGCCGTCGGCTTTGCGTTGTTGGGTTGGAACCTGGGCGTTGCAAGCCTTTTGCTTTCGTTATT
>NZ_JBFHFD010000688.1:0-4567 GCF_041583735.1 Novipirellula sp. | reverse complement strand
GAGTTAACGTGCTGGTCGATGGCAAGCGGGTTTCTGAAGACCTGTTTCCTCGCATGCGGGCCACGATCTTCGCCGTCGTCATCGTCTTCATGCTGCTCACCAGCGTGACAATAGCCTTGGCCATGTTCCTGTTTACCTGACCAGTGGCGGATGGAACAACCCTCGCTCCTTGTCGCCCCTGCTTGCGACGCACGTCGCAACGTGAAGAAGGCCCGGTGAGGTGGTGACCTGATTCCGGTTGCGTCGGGTTCGATATAGCGGTGCGGCGCAAGCCGGCCGGTGGCAGCGAGTAAAACCGAGGATTCAAACCGGACGGCTTGCGCCATTTCGCTACTAAAGTCGATCGCAACGGGCGTCTCTCTTTCGCTGCACATCTCTTCCGGTAGCCGACGTTCGTTAAGGTATAGACAGAAAAATTGGTGCGACAGAAAAATTCTCTGATCGCGACGATAGCTTTTTTATTTTCCTGTCATCTCATTTTCCTGTAAATCCCGATCTTCAAGCAATCTAACGCATCGTATTGCATCGGGCACCAGATTCCCACCGATCGAAGGCTCGACGAAAACCAAACCGCGAACACCCCATCTCTTAATCCTAATCTTACTCGTAATCTTAATCCCGACCGAGCAAATCCCCCGCCTCGCTCACAAACAACCGAAGAAGATTAGGATTATGAACGGGTTTATCCGGCAATGGACGGTCGGCTACCGCGATGGGCGTGATCAACCACCGCAGGAACTCACATGGACAGCGCGACTGCGAAGCCGCCCACACACTGTCCAAGCGACTCGGTTGCGTGCGATCGCTGAACGCCATCCAAAGATGACTGGCAACCAGCCTCTTTTTGTTCAATCCAGACAATGCAAAACACCAACCCCTACGCATCGCCCCCGATCGATGTCGACTCGTTGGCGAAGAGGCGGCGGGCGATTCAAGTTGGCAACCAGGAGATCCACACGGTGATCGTGGAGACGTCACTCCTGCGAGGGCTGCAAACACACGTCGTTGACGCCGCAGGCAACGCGACGCCGGTCCAGCGAGGGACGTGTCGCATGCGAATTGGTGAGCGAGAAGTACATCAATTCGAAGTCGAACTGGACGCGTCACAACGAGTTAACGTGCTGGTCGATGGCAAGCGGGTTTCTGAAGACCTGTTTCCTCGCATGCGGGCCACGATCTTTGCCGTCGTCATCATCTTCATGCTGTTCACCAGCGTGACAATAGCCTTGGCGATGTTCCTGTTTACCTGACCAGTGGCGGATGGAACAACCCTCGTGTTCTCGCTCTAACCCGCGACGCGCATCGCACCGTGCAGAAGCCCCGGTCCCCACCGCCGCTCCGCCAACACCCACAGCGTAACCCCGCTCGTAATCTCAATCCCATCCGAGCAACCGTAGACGATTAAGATTAGAAAGGGTGCGTCCAGCAAAGCGTGGCCGGTTCTATCTAGCGGTGCGGCGCAAGCCGCCCGGTCGCAGCGGTCAATCCGGTCGATTCCCCCCGCCAGTTACGCCGCTTCGCTGCCAAAGTAGATCGCGTCAGCCCGTCTCTCAGGACGAGTATCGGCGGCCTCTCTTACGCTGCACCTTTCCTTCTGCAGCCAACGTTCGATTAGATAAAGACAGAAAGATTGGTGCGACAGAAAAATTCTCTGATCGCGACGATAGCTTTTTTATTTTCCTGTCATCTATTTTCCTGTAAATCCCGACCGAACAATCCCCTCGCCCGCTCGCGAGAAACCGAAGAAGATTAAGATCATGATCCCTGAATTCACAAATGCGACAACTGCCTCAAGCGATCGGATCAACGTAATCTTGCTGCATTGTCTCGTAACAGTCGCGCAGCCTCCTCGACAGTACGATCGATGATCGTCTTGGCGGACTCAAGTGACCGAACCAAACCAACCGCCTCGCCACCGCTGATATCCATCACACTGGAATCCCCTTGTCCCGCCGCAACTTCGAGTTCGTGTTGCAATTCCGTTCGCAAGGCGTCAATTTCGTTGGCCCGACCCTCCCATTTGCTGTTGAACGCATTTCGAACGACGCGATCGGCGATGCCGCTTGGAAATTCCGCGCCGCGTATTTGATCGTATACGGCAGTTCGAATCGTGTCGTCCGTGCCGGCGGCCAGCAGGGGTGTTTGCTCCCACGAACCGCCACCCCACTGGTGACTAGCAACAAACCGAGTCCCCATCGAAACCCCCACCGCTCCCAACATCAACGCGGCGGCTAGCCCTCGTCCATCCGCGATTCCACCCGCCGCAAGCACCGGTAGACTACCGACGGCGTCAACCACCGCGGGAACAAATGCCATGGTTCCCAGGGTTCCCGTGTGTCCACCCGCTTCGCCTCCCTGGGCGATAATGGCGTCGACACCTGCATCGGCAGCCCGCTTCGCCTGCTCCAGACTTTGAACCTGGGCGAATATTCGAATGCCACAGTCTCGTGCTGCCTTGACGTAGGCAGTGGGATCGGAGAACGAGTGATTGATGACCGCAACGCGTTCATCCAAAGCGACTTGCACCAGTTCATCAATGTTTGAAAACGATGAGATAAAACCGACACCAAACGGCCGATCCGTTAATGATCGCGTGCTGCGGATCTGCTGCCGCAACCACTCGGCACCGCCGCGGGTTGTCCCGCCGATCATCCCTAGTCCACCGGCATTAGACACGGCGGCCGCGAGCTCCGCGGCCGCCGTGCGACTCATCGGCGCATTCAGGATTGGATGTTCAATTCCCAATAGGTCGCACAGAGAGGTGCGTATCATAATTCACAACCAGGGTTGGAAAACCTCGAAGCATTGCACAGCGACATTGCCGTGCATGATGGATGACGCTCCGCCGTGAGCTTACATCGCTCAAGCGGTGTGACAAGGTCGGTTCATGCGTGGCCAATTTGTTTGCGATCGTCATCCGATTTCTCACGCACGAGCAAACGTGGCTATATAGAAGGACGGGGAGATGCTGAACGCGTTTGACGCCGCTAAGATAAAGGACAAATCCTTGCACATTTTCTGCTGGGTATAAACCAACGCCTAGGTCCGACTTCCATGAGTTTTTCACGATCAATTCGTCGCTTTAGATGGACCGGTTTGGTCGTTGTTGCGGTCTGCTGTCTATCGGCATTGGCGGAGGATCCGGAAACCGAGCCGAGTGCGGCATACCTTGCAAAAATGCAAGCTGTCGTCGATTTCCTGGAAACAGAGCTGAAAACCGCAACCGACTTATTGGAACGTCAATCCAGTTCCGAAGCGGAGGTCGATCTGGCTCGTGTCGATCTGGCAAAAGCGCGCCACAACCTCGCATTCGCCGAGAACAACCAAGCCGAGGTTGTCCGTCAATGTCTTCTGCTGGTCGAAATACGCAGCCGACAGTTACAACGCCACGAGAAAATGGCCGCGCTAGGATTCGGGTCCAAACTGAAACAGATCAAGGCGATGCGACAACTGGCGGGTTCGCGATACCTATTGGCCCGCGTCCAAGGAAAGCCCGCTGACGCTCTCGATCAATTGGAACGGGCCGTTCAGCTCCATAACGAAGAGTTGAGCTATTTGACGAAACAGCAGAAGGACGGCGCCGTGTCCACAATGGAACTCAACCGTGTGCGGCATCGCAAGACCGTCGCGGAGCATCACCTCAATCACAGCAAAGAGGATTCGCAATCCGTCCTTTCTAAGCTTCGGCAATCCGCCGTGCTCTGTCAGCAAGAATTCGATCAAATCAAACGTCTCCGGCAGCTCGGATATGCCGACGTGCTCGACGAGTACAATGCCCACCGTCATCTTTTACATGCAAAGCTTCTGGTAGCAGATATTGAGAACGAACCTACCGCGATGCAGCAACAATTCGATGAATTGATTCGACTTCACGAACAAACTTTGCCAAAATTAGGCAGCTATCGAAAAGGAAAATTAGCCCGCTTGTTTATCGAACAAGAACTGGCTCGTGATCAAGCGAGAAAAGCACAATTTCTTCAAGACGGCTATCTGGCGGACGAATTGTGCATCGCCGCGATGGACTTCTAGCGATAAATCCTTCCGACACCCCACATCGTAATCCTACTCGTAATCTCAATCCCGTCGGAGCAATCCCCCCTGCTCGATCAGGAGCAACCGCAGAAGATTAGGATTAAGAGTATGATTAAGATTAAGAAGGGTGCATCCGGCGGAGCGTTGCCGGTCTTATCTAGCGGTGCGGCGCAAGCCGCCGACTGTCTCTCTCGCACTCACCGTTTCCTCCTGCAGCCAACGTTCGATTAGATGAAGACAGAAAAATTGGTGCGACAGAAACATTCTCTGATCGCCACGATGGCGTTTTCATTTTCCTGTCGTTTTCATTTTACTGTTAATCCCGATCTTCAAGCAATTCAACGCATCGTGTTGCATCGAGCACCAGATTCCCACCGACCAAAGACTCAACGGAAACCAAACCGCTAACACCCCATCTCTTAATCCTAATCTTACTCGTAATCTTAATCTCGACCGAGCAATCCCCCGCCTCGCTCGCGGGCAACCGTAGACGAGTGAGATTAGGAAGCGTGCGTCCGGCAAGCGTCACCGCTAG
>NZ_JBFHFD010000687.1:0-4567 GCF_041583735.1 Novipirellula sp. | reverse complement strand
CCAACCGGCTGAGACTCTCTCTCGCGTCCGTTCAGCCACTCGCGTCGCAATGCTGCCATGCTGCCACGCTACGTTAGTACGGCTTTTCGAACGACTCGGGTAGCGATTCGATCTGCATAAACCGAATCACGGCAGTGATTCGCGGTCGCGGCGTTTGATTCGGGTTCGAGCGATGGATCAGGTGGCGATTAAACATCACTACCGATCCGGGGTCCGCTTCGAAGACAATCTCATCAAACGCCTCTTCGTACTCTTGGATCCCTTGCGGCACCAACGTGGTCGCCCCGTTCTCGTGTTCCTTGACTTTGTCAAACGGTAACTTGCCCATCACGTGGCTTCCTCTGAGCACGCTCATCGAGCCATTGTCGCGAGTGGCGCGTTCAAAGATCGGCAAACAAAAATTGACGCCGTTGCCGTCGAACACATCATAGGTACTCTCTTGGTGCCACCCCCACGTCAGCCGAGTGGAATCGGGAATACAGAAAATAATGTGCGAATCGACGTCGATCAGAACGCCGGAATTTTTGGGTATCACCTGCTCGACGATATCTCGACACTGCTCTCGCAAGCGATTCATCGCGGCTGATTGATGGCTGACGCAGTAAATGTTGTAAAGCGCGCGGTCATTTTCGTGGTTCAAACGAATACAGGCATCCATCGGCGACTCACCAGGCAGCGAGTACTGGGCGACCATCTTTGTGATCGCATCTCGCATCTCCGCAATCGCGGCGACATCGATCACCTGATCTAAAACCACAAAGCCGTGGTTTTCATATTCCCACTGTTGGCCGAGAGAGAGTTTGAACCGACCGGCCTGAGCCTCGGTTCCAACGCGGTCAACGTGATCTGCAATGGCGTTAAACTGTCCGTCCACTGAGCAACTCCCTTTCGCTAAGAGCATCTTGGAATGAGACCGTGCCCCTACTTACGATGAATTAAACAAGTTCACGACAAGGAAAGAAAGTGTTCACGCCAAGTTTTCACAAAAAACAACTTGTGCACTGGTGAACGAAATTCAACGCGAACAACGACAACGCGGCAAGGAATCCGACCACGTCTAGCTTTCCTCGCGGATGCTCAGACATCGCTGACTGGCGACAATGATATGATCCAACACGACAATCCCGAGCAATTTGCCAGCGTCGGTCAACCGCTCGGTCACCTGAATATCTTCACGGCTTGGTGTCGGATCACCACTGGGATGATTATGTACTAGCAAAACAGCCGACGCTGCGTCGCGAATCGCAGGGCGAAACACTTCGCGAGGGTGCACCAAGCTTGCATCGAGCGTGCCGATCGTGATTTGATGGGTGCGAATCGGCTTGTGCTTCGTATCAAGTGTGACGATATGGAACTCTTCTTGCACCGCATCGGTCGCCAATCTGGCGAATTCATTCGCACAGTACTGGATCGCTGACTCGGTGCTCGTGATTCTGGTCTCGTCTTGGCGATGGCTTGCTTGCGCGGCGGCCACGCGACGTCCTAATTCGATGCCCGCCATTATTTGCGCATAACTGACACGGTTGATCGTCGGACTGATTTCGCGAAGCTCTTCGCGATCGGTTCGTGGTAACTTTTCCAGCTGCATGGCGAAACGATTGCCGAGCAAATTGCCGCCCGCAATCGCCGACTCTTTTTGCACGCCGACGCGGATCAGAATTGCCAACAAGTCGCCATTGCTGAGCGACGCCGCTCCATTGCGAAGCAATTTTTCGCGAGGTCGCTCCTGCTCCGGCGTTTCCCTGACTTGCAACCCGTGGATTTGCTGGTCGATCCATTTTTCGGGCTGAAACCGCTCCGGTTCACACCAACGAAACCGGTGTTGATCATCCACCACAATTCGCTGCAGGATGCCTTCGCGAACCAATGTCTTTAGTGTCGAGGTGACATAGGCCGGGTTGGCCTGTTCGCACACCGCTTTTGCCTGCTCCGACGAAAACTCATCAAGCGCCGTGAGTGGCTCGATCACTTGTGCCAATCGTTTGCGTCGATCTGTGGACATCGGATCAACCTCGCGGACGGTCGCAAAAAGGATTTGATCCTTATCCTAGCACGCTACCCCGCTGCAGTGGCAAACATCGGGGCACTTTTCGACAAACGATTCTGCAACACCAACCGCGTCGATTTCGCGAGCGTCCGGCTTACTCGCGAAAGTCGTAGCGTTTTTGCTCGGCGTGCATCACTGTCGAGAGAAAATTTTTCAGCTTCGGTCGCGTGTGTGCATTGATGCGGACACTCTTGGAACCGTCGCCAGCAGCGATCCAACCGCTATCTAAATCCAGATCCAACTCCACTTTCTCGAACCGTTTTCCGTTGGGATCGGTTAGCCGAAAGCGAATCCGTTCCTTGGTCTCGGAGTCGGCGATCCGCTCGGACAGGGGACGGTTGCCCTGAGTGTCCCATTGGTAGTTGCGGTCCTCCAGCAACGCCTGACGCAGCAGTCCGAGCCCGGGCATCGCGGTCAAATTGATTGGCTCTTTCCGCTCGCCGTCGATCGGAATGATTTCGAACCGCTCGCCAAGCTGCAGCGCGGTAATCGTCTCTTGCCCCCAGAACGCGGTGCTCTTTTCGATTTTGGTCCGCCGCCCGGTGATGCTAAAGTAGGCGCCGATTACCCCTAACACGACGACAGCGATGCCAATCAGCACACCTCGTCGAGTGATACGAGCTCGCGGATCGTTGTACTTGTCGGCGTGAGTCGTTTCCGTTTCCAAAAAATTGTCTCGTGTGCGGGGTGTCGGTTTACGAGGTGGCGGTGCGTGAGATAGGCTTCCGGCGGGGCAATCAAGCCCAGCATGCACTTGCAGCTCATCTGAACTGGAAGCTTATCGCACTGTAAGCTACAGGCAAATGACACCAATTTTCCCAGACGAATTCCACTCCCCCTTCCTCCGCAACGCCTCGAGTCCTCTCATGTCATCGGGTTCCCAACGCAATCCAACGCTCTCTGTCGAAGTCCCGCTTGGCGACCGCAGCTACCCAATCAAGATCGGCACTCAGCAGATTGACTCGTTCAGCCAAACAATTCTGGCAACCTTGCCGGACCTGTCGCACGCATTGGTGATCGCCGACGCCGCGGTCGAAAATCCGTGGGCCAAGCAGTTAACGGACTCACTAACCGCTTGCCAAACCCAGGCTGGAAAGCCGGTTCGCGTCAGCACGCTCACGGTGGGATCGGGCGAGCCAAGTAAATCGGTCTCGCAGCTAAGCGAAATTTGGCAATGGATGCTCGATTGTTCGACCGACCGCAGCAGCGTACTGATTGCCGTCGGCGGGGGCGTGATCGGGGATCTTGCCGGGTTCGCAGCCGCTACGTTCACACGTGGCATCCGATTTATCCAAGTCCCGACCACGCTGCTGGCAATGGTCGACAGCAGTGTGGGAGGCAAAACGGGGATCAATCTTCCGACATCGAAAAACATGGTCGGCGCCTTCTGGCAGCCTTCGCTGGTGTTGATTGACACCGATGTCTTGTCGACGTTGCCCGAGCGAGCGTACATCAGCGGATTGGCCGAAGTCATCAAGTACGGCGTGATCGACGATGCCGATTTTTTTGATTGGCTAGAAGCAAACGCCACCAAGCTCGTCGCACGCGAAGACGAAGCGGTCCGGCGTGCGATCGCCGAGAGCTGTCGATCCAAGTCGCGAGTGGTGGGTGAAGACGAACGAGAAACCAGTGGCCGCCGCGCGATTTTAAATTACGGCCACACGTTTGCTCATGCGATTGAAGCGACCGCAGGCTATGGCAAACTGTTGCATGGCGAAGCCGTCGCGATCGGAATGCAAATGGCCGCGAACTTGGCGGTCGATTTGGGAATGTGTGACGCGAGTTTGCTAAGCCGACAAAACGACCTGCTCTTGGCATGCGGATTACCCACCACGTTTGCCGAAGCCGACGTCGACGCGATGTTGCCCGTGATGCAGCGTGACAAGAAAGTATCACACGGAAAGCTGAGATTCATCTTGCCCGAGCGAATCGGCCGCGTTGGTTTGGTAGGTGACATCGCTCCCGACGCCGTGGTCCGGGCGATCGAGTCGTGCCGCTAAAACCGCTGCCCGGCAGGTAAAGCATGCTCGCTATGCCATCGTGTCGCGGCGGCTAAGGTCGCCGAGATCGGTTCCACGTGGTGGAAGCCGCAAACGAAAACAGCTGCCTTTACCGTTGGCCGGCGTTAGAACTTGAATATCCCCACCATGTTCAAGCATGATCTTTGCACTGACGGGCAACCCTAGTCCTGTGCCCCGCGCCCCTTTGCGGGACTCGAACAATGAAAAAATCTTCTGCCGATCTTCTTCGGGAACGCCGGGACCATTGTCAACAACGTCGACGATCCAGCCCTCGGCGGGATCGTACAGCGTGATCACTTTGACGTTGGCCGCAAACGTGACTTCCTCGCCACTGTCATCCCCGCTTTCGCCGGCGGCTTCGACAGCGACTTGCTCGGCGGCTTCACCTTGTTTCTTAGCATGTTCCGATGCCGCGTCCACCGCATTGGTCACCAGATTTAAGATTGCACGATGCAGTGCATCGGAGTCAAAGAACGCATCGGGCATCTCGGGCGACAAT